>JBOHEE010000050.1:0-32768 GCA_050700895.1 Nitriliruptorales bacterium
TGATCGCCCCGGTCGCCGAGGCGCACTTCGGCGAGGAGCCGCTGCTCCAACTGAACCTCGCCTCCGCCCGGCGCTGGCCGTCGTTCGCGGCGGAGCTGGAGGAAGCGGCCGGGACGTCGTCGGGCTACCGCCAGACCGCAACGCTGATCGTCGCCCGGGACCGCGACGACCGCGAGGAGCTCGACCGCCTCCTCGCCTACCAGCAGCAGCTCGGCTTGAAGGTCGAGTGGGTGGGGTCGCGTGAGGCGCGCGATCTCGAGCCCTTCCTGTCGCCGCGGGTGGTCGGCGGACTGCTCGCCTCCGACGACCACCAGGCCGATCCCCAGGCGCTCGTCGCCGCGCTGACCGCTGCCTGCGAACGCGTCGGGGTCGAGTTCGTCTCCCAGCGGGCCGCGGCCGTCACGCGTCGCGGGAACCGGGTCACCGGCGTCCGCCTCCGGGACGGCGGCGAGATCCTCGCCGGCACGACGGTCATCGCCGCGGGCGCCTGGTCGGGAGCGCTCGAGGGTTTGCCCGAGCGCGCGATCCCGGTGCGGCCGGTGAAGGGCCAGATCCTCGTCCTTCGCGGGCCCGTCGACCCGCCGCTGGCGTACCGCAACGTCCGGTCGCCGGAGGTCTACCTCGTGCCCCGCGCCGACGGGAGGATCGTCGTGGGCGCGACGGCGGAGGAGAAGGGCTTCGACACGACCGTGACGGCGGGCGCAGTGCTCGACCTCCTGCGCCGCGCCTACGAGGTGCTGCCCGGCCTCACCGAGCTGGCGTTCGAGGCGAGCATCGCCGGCCTGCGTCCCGGCAGCCCCGACAACGCGCCCCTCCTGGGTGACGGACCCCTCGACGACCTCGTGGTGGCCACGGGTCACTTCCGCCACGGCATCCTGCTGACCCCGTCCACGGCCGACGTCGTCAGCGAGCGGCTGCTGACGGGCCGGTGGCCGGAGCTCGCCCGACCGTTCGCGCCCGACCGGTTCGGGGGGCCGGCGTGAGGATCGTCGTGAACGGTGAGCCCACCGACGTCGACGACCCCACCACGGTCGACGACGTCGTCCGTCGCGTTCGCGGGCCGGATGCGGGTCGCGGCGTCGCAGCGGCGGTCAACGGCGACGTCGTCCGTCGCGCCGACTGGGACCGCCGCGAGCTCAGCGACGGCGACGAGGTCGAGGTGCTGGCCGCGGTGCAGGGAGGCTGACGTGGAGGACCCGCTCACGATCGCCGGCGAGGAGTTCTCGTCGCGGCTGATCCTCGGAACCGGCGGGGCGCCGAGCCTCGAGGCGCTCGAGCGCGCCATCCGGGCGTCCGGGACCCAGATGGTGACCGTCGCGCTGCGGCGAGTCGCCCCGGAGGCGACCGGTTCGGTCCTCGACGTCATCGACCGCTGCGGCTGCCGTCTCCTGCCGAACACCGCTGGGTCCTACACCGCTCGGGACGCGGTCCTCACCGCGCAGATGGCCCGCGAGGCGTTCGGGACCGACTGGATCAAGCTCGAGGTCATCGGCGACGACCGCACGCTCTTCCCCGACGCGGTCGAGCTCCTCGACGCCGCGGAGCAGCTCGTCGGAGACGGCTTCACCGTGCTGCCGTACACGAACGACGACCCGATCCTCGCCGAACGGCTGCAGCAACTCGGCTGCGCCGCAGTGATGCCGCTCGGGTCGCCGATCGGGTCGGGCTCGGGGATCCGCAACCCCTACAACATCCGGATCATGGTCGACCGCGCGGAGGTCCCGGTCATCCTCGACGCCGGCATCGGGACCGCGAGCGACGCCGCCATCGCCATGGAGCTCGGCTGCGAGGGCGTGCTGCTCGCGAGCGCGGTGACGCGCGCGAAGGATCCGGCGGCGATGGCCTCGGGGATGCGGTTGGCGGTCGAAGGCGGACGCCTCGCGCACCGGGCCGGGCGGATCCCGAAGCGCCTCTACGCCGAGGAGTCCACCGCGTCCGACGGTCGCCCGGAGTGGGGGGACCTGTGACCGGCCGCGACGGGGACTGGCGCCGTCGGCGACTGGCCGGTGCCCGCCTCTACCTCTGCATCGACGGGAGGGGAGCCGCCACGCCCGGCTTCCTCGACTCCGTGCTCCAGGCCGGGGTCGACATCCTGCAGCTGAGGGACAAGGAGGGGGGACGCGACGACCTCGTCCGGGCCTCCGCGGTCTTCCGCGCCGCTGCGCTCGCGCACGGGGTGCTCTTCGTCCTGAACGACGATCCGGAGCTCGCCGCGGAGGTGGACGCCGACGGCGTGCATGTCGGGCAGGAGGACCCGCACCCGGACAGCGCGCGGAAGGTGGTCGGACCCGATCGGATCGTCGGCCGCTCGACCCACTCGACGGATCAGTTCGACCGCGGCCTCGAGGAGGACACCGATTACCTCGCGATCGGGCCGGTGAGCGCGACGCCGACGAAGGAGGGCCGCCCCGGCATCGGCCTCGACCCCGTGCGGCACGCAGCCGTCGTCGCCGACCGCCCCTGGTTCGTCACCGGCGGGATGGCCCCCGACACCGCCCCGGAGGTTCTGGCGCTCGGTGCCAACGGCATCGTCGTCGTCCGTGCCATCGTCGACGCCCCCGACCCGGCCCGCGCCACTAGCGACCTGGCGGCGCTCCTGCGGTGACCAGGAGGTAAGGGGCGTGCCGTGCGGGGAGGATCAGTGGGTCGTCGAAGAGGACGCGTCAGGGTTCGTCGAGTTCGCCGGTGTGGGGGTTGCGGACCCGGATCGTGCCGTCGTCGAGGCGGACAATCTCGGGGACGGTGCGGCGGAGATCCACCTCGCCTCGACGCGCTGCCCCCACGACGGCGGCGGCGGTGGGAAAGGCCGCCAAAGCGTCAAGGTTCCGTCGCGTCGGATAGATGACCGTGGCCCGGCCGTCGCGCGCCGCCACGAGCGCCGCCGCCGGGGTGGCCCACGTGGAGTCGACCACCTCGACGCGGTCGTGCCCCCCGACCTGGTCCTCGGGCACCCTCGTGACGAAGAACCGGGTCTCGTAGCGTTTGTGGAGTCCGGGCGGGGTGACCCACCACGACCACCACACGAGCCGGCCGAGATCGAGGACGAGACGTTCCTCGCGGAGCCACGCCTCCCAGTCCAGGTCGCTGTCACGGGCGGCGAGGCGGCGACGAGCCTCCTGAAGAGCCGGTACCGCGAGGTCGTCGGCCCGCACGGGCGTTCCATCCCGCTCGGCCAAGAGGAAGCCCGACTCCTCGAACGTCTCCCGCACAGCGGCGACGTGCCAGCCGAGGGCGAGCTCCGGCGTCGCCTCCATCGCCGCAGCCGCCGAGTCGACGTCGAGGCCGGTCCAGCAGGCAGTGTCGAGCTGCTGGTCGGCCGCCTCCACGCGCCCTCCGGGGAAGACGAGCGCGCCTCCGGCGAAGTCGCTCTCGATGTGCCGCTCGAGCATGAACACCTCGAGCCCTTCGGGTCCGTCCCGGAGGAGGATCACCGTCGCGGATTCGATCGGTGTCGTGGTCTGGCCGGTCACGCGCCCCGTCGGGATCTCGACCTCGTCGGGCTCAGTCACCGGCCGGACCCGTGAAGCGCGCCTGCCGACGGTCGCGGATGGCCGCGACCCCCTCGTGGACGTCCGGTCCGCCGAACCCGAGGAACTCGAGCGCGAGCGAGCCGTCGAACGTCGGCCCTGCGAGGCGCAGCCAGTTGTTGAGCGCGAGCTTCGTCCAGCGGATCGCGGTCTGCGACCCGGCGGCGAGCTTCCGGGCCACGTCGTACGCGGTGTCGAGCAGGTCGGTCTCGTCGACGCAGAGAGCGACGAGCCCGAGGCGCTCGGCCTCCTCGCCGCTCATCGGCTCGCAGGTGAGGAGGTAGTACTTCGCCTTCGCCATCCCGACCAGCAGCGGCCAGACGATCGCGGCGTGATCGCCCGCCGCGACGCCGAGACGGGTGTGGCCGTCCATGATCCGGCAGTCCCGCGTGGCGATGGAGACGTCGGCGAGGACCCCGACGACGAGTCCGGCGCCGACGGCAACCCCGTGCATCGCGGACACGATCGGCTTCGAGCAGTTGACGATGTTGTAGACGAGGTCGCGCGCCTCCTTCAGCACCCGCACGCGGACCTCGAAGTCGGAGGCCATCTCCTCGACGAGGTCGAGGTCGCCGCCGGACGAGAAGCTGTCGCCCTCGCCACGCACGATCACGACCCGCGTCTCCGGGTCCCGGTCCACCTCGAGCCACACGTTCGCGAGGTCGCGATGGCCCTCGTGACCGAGCGCGTTCAGACGGCCAGGGGTCGAAAGGGTGATCTCGAGCAGGCCGTCCTCGGGCCGGGCGAAGTTGAGGCTCGTGAAGCCCTCGTAGCGGTCGGTCATGGGTGGCTCCGCTCCCAGCGTCGGCAGCCCGATCGTAGGGGTGTGAGGGTGCGCTCCCGTCGGTGACGTTTCATGTGCCGGACGTACGGACGGTGCGGCCGCGTGTCATCGAGGTCGTCGTGGGCCTCAATGGGAAGAGAGCGGAGCCCACGACGGGCACAGGAGGTCCAGATGTCTTACGACGAACCGCGAGTAGAACGGGAGCGAGAAGTCATCGTGACGGACACCGGCCGCCCCGGAGGCGGGCCGGGAGCCGTCGTCGCGGCCATCGTCGGACTGATCGTGGTCATCCTCCTCGGTTGGTTCCTGCTGAACGTGGTCGGGATCATCGGCGGGACGACCAGCGAGGAGGGCGGTCAGACCGACGTCAACATCCAGGTGCCTGAGGGCGGCGGCGTCGAGGACGGCGGTGGACAGGACGGTGGCGGCCAAGGCTAAGGGGGCTCGGGGGACGCAAGAAGTGGAGCGCGGCCCCGCAAGTCTCTCGCGGCTGCGCGGAACGTAGTCCCCCGACTTGTCTAGCCCGCGAGAGCCTGCTCGTCGGCGGCCGGGAGACCGAGGTTCGCGTAGATCTCCCGCGTCGCCGTCGAGCGGTTCAACGTGTAGAAGTGGAGGCCGGGGGCGCCCTCGTCGAGGAGGTCGCGACAGAGCTCGGTGGCGACCTCGACACCGATCCGGCGAACCTCCTCGGGATCGTCGTCGACCGCGTGGAGCCGTTCGGCGAGGTCTGCGGGGAACGCCGCGCCGGAGAGCTCCGCGAAACGCTGGATCTGCTGCACGTTCGTCACCGGCATGATCCCCGGGATCACCGGCCGGTCGACGCCGAGGCCGGTGAGGTCGTCACGCATCCGCAGGTAGTCCTCGGCGCGGAAGAAGAACTGGGTGATGCCGAAGTCGGCCGCACGAAGCTTCGCCGCCAGGTGGCGCCGGTCGGACTGGAGGTCGTCGGCGTTGGGATGGCCCTCGGGATGTGCGGCGACCCCGACGGAGAACTCGCCGACGTGGCGGGCGAGCTCGACGAGATCGATGGCGTGGCGGAGGTCGCCAGGCGGCGCGTCGGGCCAGTCGCGTGGGGGATCTCCGCGTAGAGCGAGGACGTTCTCCACCGCCGCGTCGCGGTAGCGCTCGAGGAGCTCGGCCAGTTCGTCCCTCGTGTGTGCGACCGTCGTGAGGTGCGCCATCGGCGTCATCGTCGTGTGGTGCAGCACGTCGACGACGATGTTGTGGGTTCGCTCCCTCGTGGAGCCGCCCGCCCCATAGGTGACCGAGACGAACGAGGGCCGCAGGGGCTCCAGATCGGAGAGTGTGTCGCGCAGGATGCGCTCCCCCTTGTCGGACCTGGGTGGGAAGAACTCGAACGAGAACGTCCGTCCCGACGCCAGCAGGTCGACGATTCGCGCCACCACACCTCCTTTCGGACCCGCCGAGGCTATCGGGGTGACGCGAGACGGGGCAGGCTCGTTGTGAGGGCGGACTGAAGTCGCCGGGCTGACCTGCCGACAGGTGTTCGGACGACATGGCCGGAGGTACGTGCTCGTCGTGGCCGCTGCGACGTCCCTTTCAGGGAGAGGCCCCGGTCGGGACGAGAGCCCGAAGGAGACGATGGTGGACACGGAGCAGGAGCAGCAGCCCATCCGGACGCGCGCGGCGGCACGGCCGAAGGTCGATGCCGGCGTCGCGCTGATCGTGCTGCTCGGGCTCGTGATGGTGCTGCAGGTCGTCTGGGTCCTGGGCCGCGCCGGCGGCTGAGGAACGCAAAGTCGGGGGACTACGTCTCGCGCGGCATTTCGAGAGACTTGTGGGGCCGCGCTCGACTGCTTGAGTCCCCCGAAGCCCCTCTCAGAAGTCGGCCGAACGCCCTCACCTCAGGCCAGCGTGATCTCTCCTGACCCTGGGCGGGTGGCGGCGACCACGGCAGCGGCATGACCGGCCGCGCGCAATCGCTCCGCCGCCTCGGACGCTCGGTTCGGGTCCGCCCCGAACAGCAGCCCGCCGGACGTCTGCGCGTCGGCGAGGACGGTGACCGTGGACGCGTCCACGCCGCCCTCGTCGAGTCGTTCCCGGGCCCAGTCGAGGTTGCGCTTCGTCCCGCCCGGGACAGCACCGGCGGCGGCGAGCTCCACTGCGCCGGCGAGGAGCGGGATCGCCTCGACGTCGACGGTCACGTCGACCGCCGACGACTCCGCGAGTTTGCGGAGGTGGCCGAGGAACCCGAACCCGGTGACGTCGGTCGCCCCCGACGCTTCTGCGGCAAGCGCAGCTTCCGCGGCGGCGGCATTGGAGCGGACCATCGACCCGACCGCGGCGGTGATGACGTCGTCGCTCGCGTCACCGCGCTTGATCGCGGTGGCGACGATCCCCACGCCGAGCGCCTTCGTGAGCACGAGGACCTGGCCCGGTCGGACGCCGCCAAGGGTGAGGATGCGGTCGGGGTGGACCTCGCCGAGCACCGCGAGGCCGAACTTCGGCTCCGGGTCGTCGACGGTGTGCCCGCCGACCGTGAGCCAACCACCGTCGCTGGCGGCCTCCGCCGCACCCTCCAGGACCTCGCTCAGAAGCTCGGTCGGCAGCTCGTCCGTGTTCCACCCGACGAGGTTGAGCGCGACGAGCGGCCGTCCCCCCATGGCATAGACATCGGAGACGGCGTTGGTGGCGGCGATGCGGCCCCAGGTCCGTGCGTCGTCGACGAGCGGGGTGATGAAGTCGGCGGTCAGCACGAGCGCGCGATCCTCGTCGAGACGCCAGACAGCGGCGTCGTCGGCCGTGCCCGGCCCCACGAGGAGATCCGGGTGCTCGGTGGGGGTCAGGCGGCGCAGGACCTGCGCCAGCTCGCGGGGCGCGAGCTTGCACGCTCAGCCGGCGCCGTGGCTGAACTCCGTGAGTCGGCGTGTCTTCGGGTTCACACCCCGATGCTAGAGGGGACCCGGTGCGGGCTCGTCGCCGACGGTGGCGAGGCGGAGCCGGACGTCGACGACCTTCGCGCCGTGCTCGCCGACGATCACCGGGTTGAGGTCGAGCTCGGCCACCTCCGGCAGGTCCTCGACCATCGCGTTGAGGCGGAAGAGCAGGTCGTGCAGCGCGTCGACGTCCGCCGGGGCGGCACCGCGGTAGCCGGCGAGCAGCCGGTACGCGCGCAGCGACCGCAGCATCTCGTCGACGTCGACGTTCGTGACCGGGGTCACACGGACACTGACGTCCTGGAGGAGCTCGACGAGCGTCCCACCGAAGCCCGCGAGCAGCAGCGGGCCGAAGGATGGGTCGTGGGTCACGCCCACGACCATCTCGATCCCCTCCCCGACCATCTCCTGGACGAGGAAGCTCTTGGCGTACTGGCCGAGCCCGCGTGACTGGAGGTCCCCACGGATCGCGGTCACCGCCGCGGCCACGTCCTCGGGGGTCTCCAGGCCGAGGCGAAGGCCGCCGACGTCGTTCTTGTGGATCGGCGCGGCGAGCTTGAGCGCAACCGCCGCTCCGATCGCCTGCTGGGCCTCCGCCGCCTCCTCCGGAGTCCTCGCGACGAGCGTGCGCGCGAACGGCACGCCATACGCGGTGAGCAGCTCCTGCGCGACGTCCGCCTCGACCCAGGTGCCGTCGCCCGGGTCGGCGCTCTCTACCTCGACGGGACGGTGGGTGGAGCCCACCAGCTCCGCGGGGGCGTCGACGGCCGCGCCGTCGCCGCCCAGCACGCGGTCGACGATCGCCCGCCCCAGGTCCCTGTCGGCGTCGGCCGGGCGGACGACCTCGCCGGAGGGCGTCGAGCGCCAGCCGGCGTAGTTCGCGACGCGGCCGAGCGCCCGGGCCGCGTCCTCGGGGAAGACGTACGAGGGGATCCTCGCCGCGGCGAGCGCCTCGGGGACCCCCCGGGCGCCCATGAACACCGAGAGGATCGGCTTGTCCTCCGGCAGCTCGGCCGCGGCCGCGACGACCTCGTGGGCGACGTCCTCGGCTTGGGTGACGATCGGAGGGATGAAGATGACGATGATCGCGTCGATCTCGTCCGCCTGCCCGAGGACCCGGATGGCCGCGCCGTACTGCTCCGCGGTGCCGCTCGCGATCATGTCGACCGGGTTGTCGAACCCTGCCTCGGCGGGCAGGAACTCGCGCAGGCGCTCACGTGTCGCGCCGGTGAAGGGCGGGACCACGAGGCCCTGCGACTCGCAGGCGTCCGCACAGAGGATGCCGGGCCCGCCGGCGTTCGTGATGATCCCGACCCGGCGGCCGCGCGGCAGCGGCTGGCTCACGAGCAGCCCGGCGACGTCGAACAGTTCCTCGAGGCTGTCGGTCCGTATCACCCCGGTCTGGCGGAAGAGGGCGTCGACGGCGACGTCCCCTGCTGCGAGGGCGGCCGTGTGCGACGACGCGGCCCGCCGGCCGGCGGTGGTTCGGCCGGACTTCACCGCGACGATCGGCTTGCGGTAGCTGATGCGCCGGGCGAGCCGCGCGAACTTCCGTGGGTTCCCGAAGGACTCGAGGTACAGGAGGATCACGTCGGTCGCCGGGTCGTCCTCCCAGTAGAGCAGGAGGTCGTTGCCGGAGATGTCGGCCTTGTTGCCGACAGAGACGAAGGTGGAGATTCCGAGCCCGAGCCGCTCGACGTGGTCGAGCACGGCGAGGCCGAGCGCGCCGGACTGCGACGAGAACGAGAGCCGCCCGGCGGCTGGGAACGTCTGGCTGAAAGTGCCGTTCAGCCGCACGTCGGCGGCGGCGTTGAGGAGCCCCATGCAGTTCGGGCCCACGATCCGCAGCCCGTGCGCGCGTGCGCGCTCGAGGAGGTCGCGCTGGCGTTCACGTCCTGCGTCGCCCGCTTCCGCGAACCCCGCCGAGACGATGCAGACGGCGCGGACGCCGAGCTTGCCGGCCTCGTCGACGACGTCGTTCACGATGGCGGCCGGCACGCAGACGACGACGAGGTCCGGGGTCTCCGGCAGGTCGCTGAGCGACGGGTAGGAGGCGACCGACTGGACCGCCGCCGCCGCGGGGTTCACCGGGTACACGACCCCCTGGAAGCCGCCGTTCAGGATGTTGGCGAACACGAGCCCGCCGATCGTCGTAGGGTCCCGGCTCGCCCCGACGACGGCGACTCTCTGCGGGCGGAAGAAGCGCGCCAGTGCGGCCGCGGCCGCCCGCTTCTCGTCGGACGCCACCGCGTCGAGGAAGCGCTCCGTCGGCTCGAGGCGGAAGGCGGTGTGGACGGTGATGCCCTCGGGGGTCCGCTCGTAGGAGAGACCGAGCTCCTTCATGAGGCGGAGCATCCGGTAGTTCTCCGCGAGGATGTCCCCGGAGAGGCGCTCGATCCCGTCCTCCTGGGCGACGAGGACGAGGTGGCGGAGCATCGCGGTCCCGATCCCACGGCCCTGGTGCGCGTCCTCGACCAGGACGGCGAATTCGGCCTCCTCGGGCTCTTCGGGCAGCCGCTCGAACCGGCAGACCCCGACGATCCGCTCCTCCTCCCCGCGGCCGAGCGTGGCGACGAAGGCGAACTGACGGCTCGTGTCGAGGTCGGTGAAGCGGTGGACGTTGTTGGCGGTCAGCTTGAACGCACCGAGGAAGCGGTAGCGGATCGTCTCGGGCGACAGCCGGTCCCACATCTGGAGGAGGAGGTCGTCGTCGTCGGGTCGGATCGCCCGCAGGCGGACGGTCGTGCCGTCGGGAAGGACGTGATCATGCTCGTGGCGGTGCTCGTCCACCGGAGTTCCTCCGTCCGGGCAGGGGTCCATCGTGATCGTGTGTGGCGGTCCCTGCCAAGTCGGGGACTACCAGTCGACTCCTTCCGACCCCTTGTCGGGCGGGGCGTTCATGAGGCACGATGGGGTCACTGCGAACGGACGCGACCGAGATGATCGCCGGAGCCCGGGGGGGAACGGTGTCCAGGATCGCGAGGACCGACGACGAGGAACGGGTCGACGAGGTCCCGCGCTCGGTGCTGCTCGACGAGGTCGAACGCGAGGCCTGCCACGTCGACCTCCCAGAGGTGGAGATCGACGACGAGGACGCGACCGACGGCAACGGCGACGGTTCGTTCGACGAACTCGTCGAGGCGTTCGTGGAGGCGTACAACGGGCACGACCTCGACGCGATGATCGCGCTGTTCGCCGAGGACGTGGAGCTTCCCGGCATCGGCACCGACGCCGACGGATTCGCTGCGGCCATCAGCGACGTCTGGGAGAGGCGCTCGACCTCCATCCTGACCCGTGGCGTGCTCGACGACACGCCGGCGGCGGTCTTCTGGGACGTGAACGACGAGGGCCAGTGGGACGGGCCCTGGCGTCGCCTCGCGTTCCTCACCTTCGAGCCGTCGGACGACGGTGAGAGCGTCGGCCTCATCGAGCTCGTCGACGACGGGACCCAGGCCGAGGACGTCGTGACGTCTCATCCTGAGCCGGAGCTCGCCGAGGGCTCGCGCTGGGCCGAGTGGTACGAGGGCGACGGCGAGTAGTCCCCCCCGACGGAACCGGAATGCGCACCTCAGCGTGGCGGGGGGAGTGGGATTCGAACTCGCGAGGGCTGTGAACCCCCACCCGCCTTCGAGCCGTCCCGACTGTGGTGGCTGGTCAGTACGGCAGCAGCGTCAGGCCGGCGATGCCGTCGAAGTGCTTGACGTTCCGTGTGGCCAGCGGAGCGGCGTGCTCCACTGCCCATGCGGCGATCCACACGTCGGCCTTGGAGCGCCCCTCCAGGCGCGAGGCCGTCCGGAGTTCGGCCACGATGCGTGCGTAGGCGATCGCGGTTTCAAGTGTCACCTCACCCACGCGGAACAGGCGAAGGAACCGCAGCGAGTCGGCGAGCCGCTCCGAGGAGATCGACGCGCCACCCTCCAGGAACTCTCCAGCGGCGTGGGAGGGAACCGCGAAGTCCTCCCCGGCGTTGCTCGCCAGCAGGGCGTGTGCAGGAGCGTCGGGCTCATCCTTCTGCCGCCACAGCTCGACGAGGAACGTGGTGTCGAGACAGATCACCGGCGGCGATCCCAGTCCTCGTCGCGGCGGGCCTCGTCGACGACGCGCAGAAAGGCGTCGGCGTCGTCCTGCGTCAGCGGCGGAACCCCATCCAGCTCCCTGAGGATCTCGCTGCCCGTGTGCGCCGCACCGAGTTGTGTCAGGAGCCGATCGATCGTTCTCGAGAACGACTCGCCTTCTCGCTTGGCGGACGCGAGGCGCTCGTAGACGCGGGAATCGACCGCGATGGTTTTCGTGCTCATGTATATATTCTTGCATGTATGGCGTGCTCACGCAAGCCAACCCGCGCGACGGCCGTCACCCCCTACCGCGAGCGACGCGAGATGCCGAACTACACCTCGATGGTTGGCTCACGATCGAGTGGGCCCGGCTGGCCAATTCGGACTGTCGGACGAAGCTGGTGGGTCGATGTGACGATGCTCACCGAGATCCACGGTTGAAGATCCGTTCTGCGACCTCCCGGGAATCCATCGAGGTCATGTGCTCCGACCATGCAATGCCTACGAACGCCTGCGACCACGCGTACACGTGGAGTTGTCCACTTGGTAGCGGCACGTACGTGTACGGGAAGTCCGCTGCCTCGGGGTCCGAGAGCAGACGCATCTCTTCGGGCTCGCCGAACCGCTCAGTCGGGCCGCCGATGATGATGGCGAGAGCAGGTTCGTTCCATATGTCGTTGCCACCGCGTGGTTCCCCGGCGAGTTCCACCCGACATGTGAGCACGGTCACGTCCCCTTCCCGGTCGAGGTTTGCGTACGCCGCAGCCCTGCGATCAACGGGGACAGCCAGTGACTCGAGCATCGACTCGAACTGCTGCTTCTCAACCAGCGGACACTCTCCTCCCGCGATGTCCGTTGGCTCGAGTTCGGACAGGCGACCGACGAGGCGGATCGGCGGCGAACTCTCCTCGGCGGAGGTGGTATCGGCTTTCTCACCGCATCCCGCAAGCAGCGACATGGCGAGAATCGTCACCGCCCCGGCGACCTTAGGTCGCAGGTGCAGGTGGATCGCGCCCCCGTTCGATCCCTTTCCCTCGTCGCCGGTCCTTCGATGCCTCCCTGCGCTCACGGAGCATCAACGGTGCTCGGTCCGGAGGATGCCCAGGCGTCGTCAGGACAACCTCCCTCCACTCCGCCCACGACCACCTCAGCGAGACAGGCGGGATGGACTTCAGGTCGCGCGTGAACGAAGGAGCCCGTCCGCCCAGACGAGAAGTAGTCGAGGCGGTACACCTCATATGAAGGGAACCGGTCATGGATCCCCAGGATGACGTAGCCGTTATTGCGCAGTATCAAGCTGCCGTCAATGATCTCCGCATCTATGTCGAAAGTGGAGGGACAGAAGGCCGACCAAGCACGGTGCTTCATCCAAAAGGTGTAGCCGCGGTCGATCAGAGCGCCTTCGAAGTAGAAATCCGATCGACGGTAGTTGCCTCCTATGCCACCATCGACCCCGGGTGCGCTGTCATAGAACGACCACGTGGCGGTGGTCGGGTTCAGCTTCTCCAATACGCTAACACCGAGCGTATGGTCCTCGTGGTTCGTGCCGTGTGACCACTGAAACTCACGGTACCAACGTGTCCGATACCTCGGATCATCGATCGCGAACACCCGATTGTCCCCCCTGCCCCAGACGAGTTGGTCGTCTGCGCACAAGGGCCACGCAGGCAGTCGCTCGGCCGCGATGAAGGCCTTGTGGGTTATCCGCGACTTGAGGGGGGACGGCCCCACGAGGGCCTGGTTCGCAAGGAGGTTCGCATCTTGACCGTGGGCCACCGTTCGATCTGCTCCCGATGAGGGTTCAGTAGTCTCGGATGAGGAGTCGAACGCCTCCCAGTCGAACGTGCTCGCTGCATCCGGTGCGACCACGCGCACGTTCGAGAACATGGTACCGATGGGATCGGTGCCATCCGGATCGTCCGAGAGAGACTCCGAAGGCACGGTATCGAGCGTCGAGTTGGAGTTGGGATCCCACTCCGCCTCTGGCTCCATGATGAAGCGGATCTGGACCAGTTCTGCGGTGTCAGGCGATTCTATCTGAACGTGGTTCCCCGTCCCGGTGACACCTATAGGAACGCCATCCACCAGCATGTCCCATCCTGGAATCGGGGTCACATCAGGCTCCCAGAAGAGCGTCGTGGTCTCCTCGGTGCTGAAGTAACTCGTGAAGGGGACCCGCCTCTCCACTGGCGTGTCGGCTTGCGAGTTGCTCGTGAGCGGACTCAGGAAGAGCACGAACCTCACCGCGTCAGGCTCATCAAGGACCGTCGCCTCGCCCAAGATGGTGCGCGTCAAGTTCGTTCCGGAGAAGCTGTACTCCGAGGTCGATTCGAGTCGCCCGTCAGGGGTCACCTCCGCGGTTCGGACGTCGATGACCGACTCCCGCGGAACCAGGTCCAGGTCACCGGTGGTCCAGTCGAGGCGGAGCACGAAGGGTCCGGCGTCCAGGGTCTGATCGTGGACTGGGTCGTCTGCTGCCGCGATGAGGGGTGCACCGGTCATCGTCCAGGCGATCACGAACAGACCGACCGGGGTCAACTTGGCTATACGCCGTGCTGGGCGATCCTCGAGCATGATCGGCCCTCCTGCGCCCCCCGCCGCTTGGCCGAGTTGGCCTTCGTGCCCTCCCGGCCGATGTCCGTCGACAATCCTGATCCCACGTGAGCTCGTGACGCAATAGCGCGTCCTCACGGTCTTCGGTGAGGCATGATGACCAGTCGAACGTCGCGAGCCTCCCTGAATGGTTCGGGTCCGTTCAGCCAGTGCCCGAACGTCCGGTCCCTCGCTGTCGCGTCGGGCTCACCTCGGCTCGCTGTCATTGCAAGTGGAGGGTCCCTTGGCGCAGCATGCGCACCCGTACGCTTCCTCCTGACATCTGCTCTGAGGGGCCGGCCGGATCTCCGCTACGGCAGGGGCGAGGCTGCCCCAGGGACCTCTTCACCGTGGCGGTATCTCAGACCGCGCCGCGGTACCCTCGCGTCCGGTCCGCCTCAGCTATGCGGACCGGGCTCGGTCGAGAGTCCGGGGGTTTTCGATGACTGCTCCTTGTCGACGAGCCCGAAGGAACACGATCGATCCTGCCCACGATCGAGCATTGATCGGATCGAGTCGGGGGATGAGATGAGAAGCGGAGCACCGTCACTCGAGGGGGTCATCGGGCGCCGTGTACTCATCAACTACCGCGCGGACCCCGACGTCGTCGCCAGGATGCTGCCGAGTCCTCTTCGACCTCATGAGATCGATGGTCATGCCATCGCCGGCATATGCCTCATCCGGTTGCGGTCCCTGCGCCCGCGCGGCTTCCCGCGGTGGATGGGTCACCGCTCCGAGAACGCCGCTCATCGCATCGCCGTCGTCTGGGACGATGGAGACCAAAGACGCACGGGCGTCTTCATCCCCTGTCGCGACACGGATTCCGCGGCGAGCGTCCTGCTCGGAGGTCGCTTGTATCCAGGCGAGCACCATCCTGCGGAGTTCGACGTCTCCGATCGCATCGCGAACACATCGCTCAGGATGCGGAGCCGGGACGGGCAGCGGTTCGTTTCGATCGTCGCAGAGCCAGCCGACACGCTGCCCGCTGCTTCGGTGTTCGAATCGGTGGACGCAGCGTCGAGGTTCTTCGAGAGGGGATCGGTCGGGTTGTCCCCCAGCTCGGATGGCGGCGTCCGGGCTCTCGAACTCGAAACCCCCCACTGGGCGGTGACACCGCTGAGCGTGCAATCGCTGGCATCGTCGTACTTCGATGACGAGACGCGTTTCCCACCGGGCAGCGTGAGCTTCGACAGTGCTCTGCTGATGCGGGACGTGGAGCATCGTTGGCATGTCCGCGCCGATCTCGGTTGGGACCGTCAGGATGCTCCGACGCGAAATCGTGGTCGCGTAGACCGCTGATCCCCGATCATCTGGCGTTGAAGTACTTCGCTTCGGGGTGGTGGGAGATGATCGCCGAGGTCGACTGCTCCGGGTCGAGCATGTACTCGTCGGTGAGGCGCACGCCGATGTCCGACGGGTCGACGAGCCGGAACAGCTTCTCCTGGTCCTCGAGATCCGGGCACGCCGCGTAGCCGAACGAGTAGCGCGAACCGCGGTACTCCTGGCGGAAGAGGCCCTGCTTGGTGGCCGCGTCCTCGTCGGAGAACCCGAGCTCCTCGCGCACCCGGGCGTGCCAGAGCTCCGCCAGCGCCTCGGCCATCTCGACCCCGAAGCCGTGGGCGAAGAGGTAGTCCTGGTAGCGGTCGTCCTGGAAGAGCTCGTGGGCGACCTCGCCGATCCGGGAGCCGACGGTCACGGTCTGGATCCCGATCACGTCGACCTCGCCGGAGTCCACGTCGCGGAAGAAGTCCGAGAGGCAGAGGTAGCGCCCTCGGGTCTGGCGCGGGAAGGTGAAGCGCTCGCGCTCGACCTCCCCAGGTGCCGCCGGGTCCCACACGACCACGTCGTCGCCGTCGCCGTTGGCCGGGAACCAGCCGTAGACCACCTCGGGAACGAGCAGCCGGTCGGCCTTCGCGCGCGCGACCCACTCGCGCAGGACGGGGCGGGCCTCGCTCTCGAGGAACGCCTCGTACTCCTGCGGGCTGCGGTCGCCGGGGGTGAAGCCCCACTGGTTGCGGAACAGTGCGATCTCGTTCAGCAGCGGCCAGACCTCGTCGATCGGGATGCCACGGACGACCCGCGGACCCCAGAAGGGCGGCTCGGGGATCGGGTTGTCGGACGCGACGGCGGACTTCGGCCGGCCACGGTCATCGGTCCTGGGGGGTCCCTCGCCCTCGGGGATGCGACGCTTCGGGTAGCGCTTCCGGACCGGCTCCACCATCTCCGACGGGAGGGCGCGGCCGCTCCGCTTCGCCTCCATGAGGACGTCGAGCGTCTTCAGACCCTCGAAGGCGTCCTTGCAGTAGAACACCTGGCCGCCGTAGAGGCTGCGCAGGTCATCCTCGACGTAGCTGCGGGTGAGGGCGGCGCCCCCGAGCAGCACCGGCCAGTGGGTGAGCTCACGGCGGTTCAGCTCCTCGAGGTTGTCCTTCATGACGACGGTCGACTTCACGAGGAGCCCGGAGAGGCCGAGGGCGTCGGCCCGCTCGGCCTGGGCCGAGGCGACGATCTGGTCGATCGGCTGCTTGATGCCGAGGTTGATCGTCTCGTAGCCGTTGTTGCGCAGGATGATGTCGACGAGGTTCTTGCCGATGTCGTGGACGTCGCCCTTCACCGTCGCGAGGACGACGCGTCCCTTCCCGGTCGCCTCGCCTTTCTCCATCTGCGGCTCGAGATAGCCGACCGCGGCCTTCATGGCCTCGGCAGACTGGAGCACGAACGGCAGCTGCATCTGGCCCGACCCGAAGAGGTCGCCGACGACCTTCATGCCGTCGAGCAGCACCTCGTTCACGATCGACAGTGCGGACCGCTCGCCGAGGGCCTCCTCGAGGTCGGCCTCGAGCCCGTCGCGGTCGCCGTCGACGATGCGGCGCTTCAGACGCTCGTCGATCGGCAGGGCAGCGAGCTCCTCGCGGGTTGCCTTCGTCTCCGACGCGCCTTCGAAGAGCTCCATGAGACGGTGGAGAGGGTCGTAGCCGTCGCGGCGGTTGTCCTCGATGAGGTCGCGGGCGGCCTGGGCCTGCTCCTCGTGGATGCGGTGGACCGGCAGGATCTTGGCCGGGTGGACGATCGCGGCGTCGAGACCGCGCTCGATCGCCATGTCCAGGAAGACCGAGTTCAGGACCTGGCGGGCGGCCGGCGACAGCCCGAACGAGACGTTGCTGACCCCGAGGACGGTGTGACAGCCGGGGAGCTCGGTCTTGACGCGCTCGATCGCCTCGAGCGTCTCGAGCCCGTCGCGGCGCAGCTCCTCCTGTCCCGACCCGAGCGGGAACGTGAGCGCGTCGAAGATCAGGTCGCTCGTCTCGAGCCCGTACTCGTCGACGGCGATGTCGGCGACGCGCTTGCAGACCTCGAGCTTCCAGTCAGCGGTCCGCGCCTGGCCCTGCTCGTCGATCGCGAGGACGATGACCGCGGCGCCGTAGCGGCGGGCGAGCGGGAGGAGCCGATCGGCCTTCTCGCGCCCGTCCTCGAGGTTCACCGAGTTGATGACCGCGCGGCCGCCGATGCGCGTCAGGGCGGCCTCGATGACCGGCGACTCGGTCGAGTCGATCACGAGCGGCAGGGTCGAGCTCGTCGCGAGCCGGTCCACGAGGGACGCGACGTCGGTCGTCCCCTCCCGACCGACGTAGTCGATGCAGACGTCGAGGACGTGCGCGCCCTCGCGGGTCTGGCCCCTCGCGAGCTGGACCATCGCGTCCCAGTCCTCGGCGAGGAGCATCTCGCGGAATGCCTTCGACCCGTTCGCGTTGAGACGCTCGCCGATGACGAGGAAGGACGTCTCCTGCTCGATCGGTGCGGCCGAGTACAGCGATGCGAGCGACGGGGCGAACTCGACCTCGCGCGGTGCGACGGCCCGGCCGTCGACCCGCTCGACGACCTGGCGCAGATGCTCTGGGGTCGTCCCGCAGCAGCCGCCCACGACCGCGACCCCGAGTTCGGCGGTGAACTCGTCGTGCGCGTCGGTCAGGCCCTCCGGCGTCAGCGGGTAGCAGGCGGCGCCGTCGACCATGGACGGGATGCCGGCGTTCGGGATGACGCTGATCGGCAGGCGCGAGTGGCGCGACAGCGTGCGCACGTGCTCGCGCATGTCCTCGGGGCCGGTGGCGCAGTTCATGCCGAGCACGTCGATCGGCAGCGGGTCGAGGGCCGCGATCGCCGCCAGCGGCTCGGTCCCGAGGAGCATCGTGTTGATGTCCTTCTCGACCGTGAACTGGACCATCAGCGGGACGCGCTCGCCGCGCTCCTCGAACACGTCGGCGCAGGCGGCGACCGCTGACTTGATCTGGAGGAGGTCGAAGCAGGTCTCGATCAGCAGGACGTCGGCGCCGCCCTCGAGGAGGCCGCGGACCTGGCGGCGGTAGCCCTCCTCCATCGTCGGGAGGTCGATGAAGTCCTTCGTCGTCGCCGGGTCCTTGCCGAGGCTCAGCGTCGGCGACCGCGTGCCGGGCCCGATCGAGCCGATCACCCACCGCGGCTTCTCCGGGGTCGCGTGCCGTTTGCAGGCGTCGCGGGCGATCTCGGCGGCGCGACGGTTCAGGTCCTCGCACTCGTCGCCGAGCCCGTACTCGGCGAGGACCCAGGGAGCCCCGCCGAACGTGTCGGTCTCGACCGCGTCGCAGCCGACGGCGAGGAAAGAGTCGTGGATGTCGGCGATGACGTCGGGGCGGGTGCGGACGAGGACCTCGTTGCAGCCCTCGAGCTCGGGGCCGCCGAAGTCCTCGGCGGTGAGATCCGCCGCCTGGATCGACGTCCCCATTGCACCGTCGACTACCACCACCCGCTCGCGGATGGCGTCGAGGAACGGATGCCGCTCCAGGCGGCGCGGAAGGGTCGTCATTGCGCAAGAGGGTACGTTCGACACCCCGGTCGCGGCGAGCGGGGTCAGGGAGAACCGTAGGCTCCACCCCGATGACGCGACTCAAGCAGCGACAGCGGTAGTCGCCGGACGATGACGCGACTCAAGCAGCGACAGCGGTAGTCGCCGGACCATGACGCGACTCAAGCAGCGACAGCGGTAGTCGCCGGATCGATGTCAGACCGCCCGGCGCCCGACCGCAAGCGCGGCCCGACGCGGCCGCTGTCCGAGCGTGCCGCCCGCTTCGCTGCCCGCATGGCGATGACCGACCGCCGCGCGCGGTTCGCGCGCCGCCTGGAGCAGGTCACCGCCGAGCGTCGCAGCCGTGTCCGCCGCCGCCGCCTCGCTCGGGCCCTGTCGCGGCTGTTCCTCGCCGCCGTCGTTCTGACCGCGGGAGGGTTGCTGGCCGGGTGGGCAGGCACGGTGCTGGGAGCCGGGCTGCTCCTGGTGTCGGCGGTCGGCGTCGTCGTCGCCGGGCGCCTCGCTCGCCGGCGCGGGGCGACCGCCTGGGACTGGCAGGTCCAGGAGTACCGCCTGCTCGGCAACCCGTCGGAGGACGTGCGCCGGCGCGACCCTCCCAAGGGGCCGGGGACCATCGGCGATGGATGAGCCAGCGGTCGTCCTCGGTCCTCACGGGGCGTTCAGGTCAGCGGGTGCCTTCGAGGCCGTCGACGACCCCAGCGCCCTCGTCGGCCGGCTCTGAGTCTGAGCGCGCGCTCGTGTGCGGGTCGGCGTCGGCGGAGCCTCCGCGACGGTCCCACCAGCGCAGCACGACGTAGACGAGCAGGATCGGGCCGGCGAAGACGAGGAACTCGTCCCACCCGCCCGCGTGGGCGAGCACCGTCAGAGCCGTCGTCAGCATCATCCCTACCCTACGCGCTCGTGCATCGTGGCCCGTTCCGTCGCCGTCCTGACCTGCCCCGCGAGCTCGAGGCGGCCTGGCAGGCGTTCGTCGACTGCGTCGACGTGATCGAGGCCGGCCGGCGGAGGGTGCTTGCAACGCTGCCCGCCGGTCGGGTCGAGCCGGCGCCGGTGGGCGTCGGGCTCGATGTGCTCGAGCGCGCGATCGGGGATGCGCGGAGCTGGATGCCCCCGTGGCGCGTCGACGCGGTCGCCGGGGAGTGGCAGGCGTGCATGACCGCGCTGGAGGAGGCCGCCGCCGCGATCCCCGAGGCGCGCGAGCAGGCGTCGAACCCGGGGGAGCTCGAGGACCTCCTCGGGGTCCTGCAGGAGGTCCTCGATCCGCTGCACGTCTTCGCTGACGCCGAGCGGGCATGGCGGCGCCGCTGGCGCGTGCCGTCGCGCCGATGAGGGCGCCGACCCGCCCCCGGGGCGTCCACGGCCGCATCCTGGCGCTCGCGATCCCCGCGATCGGGGCGCTGATCGCGGACCGCCGTCGCGCTCGCCGTCCTGATCCGCAGGGCCGGCCTCCCCCTCCGCGGGCACGGACTCCCGCGACGGGAAGAGGTCGTGGGGCTCATGGTCGTCAGCCGCGACCTCTTCCTCCGCACCGGCGGCCTCGTGCTGGGCCTTCTGGCGGTGACGGCGGCGGCAGCGCGCATCGGCGCGGTCGTCACCGCGGCGCACCAGGTGATCTTCCAGGTGTGGATCTTCGTGTCGTTCTTCATGGACGGCTTCGCGATCGCGGCGCAGGCGATGGTCGGGACCGCACTCGGGGCCGGCGACGAGGAGGAGGCGCGAGCGACTTCGCCTACCTGCGCACGTGGACGGTCGTCGCTGCGCTCGCGGCCGCTGTCGGCGGGCAGGTCGTCGCCTCCATGGGCGGCGGCCTCCTGGGGCTCTGGGTCGCGATCACCGCGATGATGCTCGTCCGCCTCCTCTCCCTCGGCTGGCGCCTCCGCGGCGACACCTGGACCCGCGTGACGGTGTAGGGAACGTGCCGCGCGCGAGGGTCACGTCGTTGCGCGACTCCGCGGCGACACCTGGACCCGCGTGACGGTGTAGGGGCTGCCGACCGGTCAGAGGATCTGGGAGATGAACTGCTGGGTGCGCGGCTCCTCGGGACTCTCGAAGATCTTCTGGGGGGTCCCCACCTCGACGATCTCGCCGCCGTCCATGAACACGACCCGGTCGGCCACCTCGCGTGCGAAGCCCATCTCGTGGGTGACGACGATCATCGTCATGCCCGACTGCGCGAGGTCGATCATCGCGTCGAGCACCTCCTTGATCATCTCCGGGTCGAGCGCGGAGGTCGGCTCGTCGAAGAGCATGACCTTCGGCTCCATCGCGAGGGCGCGTGCGATCGCGACCCGCTGCTGCTGCCCGCCCGAGAGCTGCCCCGGGTACTTCTTCGCCTGCTCGGGGATCTTCACCCGCTCGAGGAGGCGCATCGCGTACTCCTCGGCCTCACGCTTCGGCTTCCGACGTGCCTGCCTCGGCCCGAGCGTGACGTTGTCGAGCACGGTGAGGTGGGGGAAGAGGTTGAACTGCTGGAAGACCATCCCGACCTCGCGGCGGATCTCCTGGATGTTGCGGATGTCGTCGGAGAGCTCGATCCCGTCGACGACGATCCGTCCGCGGTCGTGCTCCTCGAGGCGGTTCACAGTGCGGATGAGGGTCGACTTGCCCGACCCGGACGGCCCGCAGACGACGACGACCTCCTGCCGACCGACGACGAGGTCGATGTCGTTCAGGGCCTGGAAGTCGCCGAAGAACTTGTCGACGCCCTCCATGGTGATCATCGCCTCGCCGGTGCCGCCGGCGCGTCGGGCTTCGGCGGTGAGCGTCTGGTCGGTCACGGTGTCCCTCCGATCGTCACGAGGCTATCGCTGCTACCGCTCGCCAAGGCCGAGCCGTCGCTCGATCCGCTGGCTCTCCTTCGACATCGTGTAGGCGAACACCCAGTACACGAACGCGGCGAAGGCCAGGGTCTCGGCCTGGAGCCCCTGGGCGAGGAACTGGGGCTGGCTCGTGATGGCCTGGGCGAAGAACAGCAGGTCGGTCAGGCCGATGATCACGACGAGCGAGGTGTCCTTGAAGAGGCTGATGAACTGGCCCACGAGCGCCGGGATCACCGAGCGCAGCGCCTGTGGGAGGACGACGAGCCGCGTCACCTTGAGAGGCGAGAGACCGACCGCCTGCGCCGCCTCGATCTGGCCCTTCGGCACGCCCTGGAGCCCGCCCCGGACGATCTCGCCCACGTACGCGCCGGTGAAGAGCATGAGGCCGATCATGGCTCGCACGACGAGGCCCGGCACGTCCATCCCGCGGGGGAGGAAGAAGCGGATCGTGAGCGCCGACATGAAGAGCACGGTGATGAGCGGGACTCCACGGAGGAGCTCGATGTAGCCGATCGAGACGATGCGCAGGGCCGGGAGGCGCGAGCGCCGCCCGAGCGCGGCGGCGAGGCCGAGCGGGAACGACAGGACGATCGAACCGACGGCGAGGAAGAGCGTGAGCATGAGCCCGCCCCAGTCGTCCCACGGCACCCCGCCGAAGCCGACGACGACGAGGAGCATCCCACCGACGGCGGCGAGCCCGCCGGCCCACGCCCAGCGGGTCAGCGCCATCGGCGCCCGGCGCCCAGCGAGGAAGCCGCCGAGGACGACGCCGAGGAGGGAGGCGACGAGGAGGACGGGGACGAGCGCACCGGACAGGCTGAGCAGGACGGCGAGGAGGAGCAGGACCGGCCACGCCCGTCTCAGCCGCTCCGTCCACGGTGCCTTCGCCGGCCTGGGCGCCTCTCCGCCCTCCGGCTCGGCGACGGTCCTCACCGCCATCCCGATGGCGGCTGCGAACACGGCGCCGCCGAGGTAGAGCGCCACCCAGACCCGCCACAGCTCCGGGCGCGGGAAGAGGCCGACGAGGAGCGATGTGAGGTTGACGCGGATGATCTCCCACCGCGCGGAGACGAACACGAACCGGATGGCGCGGAAGGAGGCGACGGCGAGGAGCGCGCCGAAGACGAGGGTGAGCGCCGTGTTGTACCAGGTGTTGAAGAGGTTCTCCCGGGCCCAGTCCCGTGGACCGAGCCGTCGCACGGGAGGGCGCTCCTCCTCGGGGACGTGGATCGCCACGCCGTCCGAGGTCTCGACCTGCCGTGGCTCGACCATCAGCGCTCCACGAACTGGAGCCGGCGGTTGGCGACGTTCGTCAGCCCGGCGAGGAAGAAGGAGAAGGCGAGGTAGATGAGCATCGCGACGGCGAACGACTGGGGCGCCGGCATGCCGTTGCCCACGGTGACCCGGGTCATGCGTGTGAGCTCGGGGAAGGCGATCGCGACCCCGAGCGAGGAGTTCTTCGTCAGGTTGAGGAACTGGTTGCCGATCGGCGGGACGGCGACCCGGAATGCCTGTGGGAGGACGACGTGGCGGAGTCGCTGGAAGCCCGTGAGCCCGACCGCGGTGGCTGCCTCCACCTGCCCCTTCGGGACGGACAGGATGCTGCCCCGCACGATCTCGGCGATGTGGCTCGCCGTGTAGATCGCGAGGGCGACGAGGAGCGCCGCGTAGTTCGTCGACACGCCGAACCCGCCCCGGATGAGGCGCCCCTCGCGCGACGGGACGCTGAGGACGAAGGGCCGGCCGAGCGCGAAGTAGCCGACGACGAGGATGACGAGCACGACACCTGCTGTCCACAGCATCCGGTGGTGGGGCGCCCCCGTCGCCTCGTTCCGCCTCGTCCGCCATCTCCAGGCGATCCCGCCCGCGATGACGGCGACGCCGAGGAGGGCCCAGAAGCCCCCGAGTCCCGCTTCCCCCTGGACCCACGGGACCGCCAGCCCCCGGTTCGACAGGATGATCGCCCCGCCGAACCACTCGAACGCGTCCGCGCGCGGGGGGAGCTTCAGCATGACGGCGATGAACCAGAAGATGATGATGAGGAGCACCGGGATGTTCCGCAGCGCCTCGACGTAGAGGGACGCGACCCGGGCGACGAGCCAGTTGGTCGAGAGCCGCATGACCCCGACGGTGATGCCGAGGACCGTTGCGATCACGATCCCGAGGAACGAGACGAGGGCGGTGTTCTTCGCGCCCCGGAGGATCGCGAACCAGACCGGGTCCGAGAGGTGGAGCGCACCGGGGACGTTGAAGCCCGACGGGCGCCGGAGGTAGCCGAAGCCGACGCCGATCCCCTGGGCGAGAAGGTTCGTGACCAGATTGAAGTAGAGGAAGTAGAGGAAGCCGAAGACGAGCAGGAGAAAGACGGCCTGGCCGCCGGCGCGCAGGACCCGGATGTTCCGCCACGGCGGCGGCCGCTGACCGGTCTCGGGGGTCACGCTCACGTCGCGAACCTTAGCCAGGAGCTCACGGACGGCAGCGGGGGAGGGCTACTAGAGCCCTCCCCCACCACGGTGCCCCGCCTACGCCATCAACGGTAGGGCGGCGGGTAGAGCAGTCCGCCTTCGGTCCACAGGGCGTTCAGCCCGCGCTCGAGCCCGAGCGGCGTGTCCGGGCCGACGTTGCGCTCGTAGATCTCCGCGTAGTTGCCGACCTGGCTGATCACCTGGTAGGCGAAGTCCACGGGCAGGTCGAGACCGGCGTCGAAGTCCTCCTGGACCCCGAGGAACCGCTGGATGTCCGGGTCCTCGGTGGTGTCGCGGATCTGGTCGACGTTGCTCGAGTCGATGCCGAACTCCTCGGCCTGGATGGTGGCGATGACCGCCCAGTTGACCGCGCCGGCCAGAGCGGTCTGCCCGTCGCGGACGAGTGGACCGAGCGGCTCCTTCGAGATCGTCTCGTCGAGGAACGTGAGGCCCTCGGGGCCGCCCTCGGCGTCCGGCCAGGCCCCGCGGATGGCGGCGAGCTGGGACTTGTCCGACGTCCACGCGTCGCACTGGCCCTGGATGAAGGCGCTCTGCAGGGTCTCGTTGTCCTCGAACGAGCTGATCTGGAGGTCCAGGCCCCGCTCCTCTGAGAGCGACGACAGGTTCAGCTCGGTCGTCGTGCCGGAGAGCACACAGACCGCCGCGCCTGACATGTCGTCGATCGACTGGATGTCGCTGTCGGACGGCACCATCATCCCCTGGCCGTCGTAGAACGTCGTCGTCAGGAACGTCGCTCCCTCGGACCCGTCACGGGTCGCGGTCCACGTCGTGTTGCGGATGAGCACGTCGATCTCACCCGCTTGGAGCGCGGTGAACCGCTGCTCCGCGGTGAGCTGCGAGTACTCGACGGCGTTCGCGTCACCCAGGATCGCCGCAGCGACGACCTGGCAGTACTCGACGTCGAACCCGGACTCGTTGCCCTGCTCGTCGACGAAGCCGAAGCCGGGCACCGAGCCGTTGATGCCGCAGTTCAGCGTGCCACGCTCCTGGATTTCACTCAGCAGACCCCCGCCTTCGTCGCCGCCGCCCGGGCAGGCGGCCGCGAGCAGAGCGAGGACGCCCACGACGGCGAGCAACTTCCATGATCGATGTTGTTTCACGGCCTTCTCCTGATCTGGTGGCGACATCGAGCCACTACTACAAGTGTCGGAGCCTAGATCGCAGCGCGCCGGAAGTCACGAGGCGTCGCGGAGGCGGCGCATCGTGCGCCCGGGCTCCGTCCCCGGCCCAGCTCGGCGCCACGAGCTCGTCGCCGACGGGGACGCCGATCGCGTAGCGAAAGGTCATCGGAGCGTGAGAGGTGGGTGCGGCCCCGTGCGACGGGGGGACACACGGGGCCGCCTTACGGCGGACGAACGCCCACCGCAAGGGCCCAGCATCCCAGTCCCACCGATTGTTGTCCACCTGCGCCGCTTTCCCGTCGCCGGTCCTGGGAGTATGCGCGACGACCTCTCCGTTGCGGCTGCTCCCGGGACGGCGAAGCGGTGAAGGGAGCCCTTGTGGGCGACGTCACGTGCGTGTTCGGCTGCGACGCGGAGCTCGTCCTCCAGCTCGAGCGGGAGCTCGGCCCTCCGATCGACTCGTACCTGAACGGGTGGCAGGTATGGGTACAGCCGGCCCCGGCCGCGCCGGAGGTGGAGCTCGAGTGGCGCCTGCATCCGCCGCACGGCTTCTCGCAGCCGCGCGGCCTCGACCACCACGATCTCTGGGACACCGTGGTCGAGCAGCTCGTCGCCGGCGCCGACGTCCTGCGACTGGGGGAGGAGGAGCGCCGGCTCGACGAGGTGTGGTTCCTGCTCGAGGTGTACGCGCCCTTCGGCGACGAGCTCCTGCCGGACGAGCTCCGCGCTGTCGTCGAGGAGGCGCTCGACCGGCCGGCGACCGCGGCAGGGGAGGTGGACCACCGCACGCTCGGCGCGCGCTGGAAGCGCACGAAGCGGGATTTCGACCTCCCGGGCGCGTTGCTGGCACAGCTCGGCGTGGACGGGTAGACGGTCAGACGTCGCTGTCGGCTGCCCCTTCCGTGGGCCCGGCACGCTTGCGGTCTCGCGATGCCCGCGGAGGTGGCTCGACCACGAGGCGGTGGTCGACGATCTCATGTCGCTCCCCGACCGCGGCGAACACGCCCCCGATCACCGCGGCGGCCGGCAGAGCGAGGAGCGCGCCCGACGCCCCGAGGAGCACCGCGCCGGCGAGGACCGAGATGAACGCGATGGCGGGATGGAGCTCCATCGTGTGTGCGGTGATGCGGGGGGCGATGAGGTAGTTCTCGATCTGCTGGTAGACGACGACCGCGACCGCCACCCACACCGCGTCGAACGGGGTCGGTCCGGACAGCGCGACGATGACGGGCAGCGCCCCGGCGAGGTAGGTGCCCACGACCGGGATCAGGCTCGAGACCACGCCGACCCAGACCCCGAGCGCGACCGAGTACGGCAGCCCGATGAGCTGGAACGCCATGATGTGGAAGACCGTCGAGGCGATCGCGACGAGCACGCGGCCGTAGACGTAGCCGCCCGTCTTGTCGATCGCGAGCTCCCAGATCGCCAGCACCTCGCCCTGGAGCCGCGGGGGGAGCCGGGACGAGACCGCGCGGCGGAACCGTGGTCCGTCGGCCACCAGGTAGAAGGTGACGAGCAGGATCGTCAGGAACTGGAAGATGCCGCCGGCGAGGGTGGTGCCGAACTCGAGCAGGCCGGTCCCGACGCCCTCGATGGCGAAGTCGAGGTCGGCGAGGTAGCCCGCGAGCCGGTCGCCGAGGTCGCCGGGGAGCCGCCCTGCCTGCTCGCTGAGCCCGGCGACGATCTGGGGCACGCTGTCGACGAGCGTCTGGACCTGGTCGATGACGAGCGGCGCCATGGCCGCGGCGAACCCGACCATCGCGAGCAGCGCCGCGAGGAAGACCGTCGCGGTCGCGAGTCCCCGCCGGAGCCCGCGTTCGTCGAGCCACTCGACCGCCGGCTCCATCGCGAAGCTGAGGAAGAGGCTCACGAGGACGGCGACGGCGAGGCCGACGAGACGGGAGAAGACGGCCTCGACGGCGGCGAAGAGCAGCAGCCCGATCGTGACGCCGACGCCGATCGTGAGCGCCTGGCGGCTGTCGATGCGGCTGCGATCCGTGCGCCGGCGGCCCCAGCCGGGCTCCTCGGCGCCCGCCGCAGCCGTGGCGTCCTCGGTCGCGGGTCGCGCGTGGTCGGTCATGGCACCCAGAGCGTAGGAGACCCCCCTGGTCAGCGGGCGTTGGGTGGTCCTGGACGCGCCTTGCTACGCTCCGCTTCCTGACCCGCCATCGTCGCCGAGCCGAACTGCTGAGCACCAGCGGGCCTCATCGGAACGCCATCCACACGGAGGGATCGACGTTGCGCAACGCACGGCGGCGGCGGCGCGCGTTCGGCGCGACCCTCTTCGTCCTCGCGCTGGCCACGTCCGCGTGCGTCGAGAACGTCACGCAGACGAAGGTCGACGAGGGCCGCGCCCCGCAGGACTACCTCACCCCGGTCGGCCGCTTCGCGGTGGACGTCGACCGGCTGTGGGATCTCGTCTTCTGGGGCGCGATCGCGATCTTCGTCCTCGTCGAGGCGCTGATCGTCGTGGCGATCCTGCGCTTCCGCGAGCGACCCGACGAGGATGACGAGCGGCTCCCCAAGCAGGTCCACGGCAACCCCCGCCTCGAGGCGCTGTGGACGATCATCCCCGCGGTGATCCTCGCCGCCGTGGCGGTCCCGACGGTCCGCACGCTCTTCGACCTCGCCGAACAGCCGCAGGATGCGCTCAGGGTGAACGTGATCGCCCACCAGTGGTGGTGGGAGTACCGCTACCCCGACCACGAGGGGCTCGTCACCGCGAACATCCTCCACATCCCGGCCGGCCGGACCGTCAACCTCTCCCTCGAGTCGGTGGACGTCATCCACTCCCTCTGGGTCCCGAAGCTCGCGGGGAAGCAGGACGTCGTGCCCGGCCGCACGAACTTCCTCAAGATCCACGCGGACGAGCCCGGGGAGTACCTCGGCCAGTGCGCCGAGTACTGCGGCCTCAGCCACGCGAACATGCGCACGCGGGTCATCGCGATGCCGCCCGACGAGTTCGACGCCTGGGCCGAGGCGAACGCGCGACCCCAGGAGGGCGAGCCCGAGGGCGAGCTCGCGCAACGGGGGCGGGACATCTTCTTCACCGGTGCCTGCGTCGGTTGCCACACGATCCGCGGGACGGATGCCTCGGCAACCGTCGGCCCGGACCTCACCTACTTCGGTGACCGGGAGTGGTTCGCCGGGACGATCTTCGAGAACACCGACGAGAACCTGCGCGAGTGGCTCCGTGATCCGCCGGCGATGAAGCCGATGATGCCGGACACGGGCTCCGGCATGCCGTTCCTCGGCCTCACCGAGGAAGAGATCGACGCGCTCGTCGCGTACCTGCAGTCGTTGAAGACCCAGCCCCGGTAGCGGGGGAGGAGCCAGATGGCAACCGCCACAGTGGAGCAGCGCAGCGCGGTCTTCCGGCGCCCGACGTCGACGTCAGGGCTGGTGGGGTGGTTGACGACGGTCGACCACAAGAAGATCGGGATCATGTACGGGGTCACGGCCTTCGTGTTCCTCCTGATCGGTGGAGTCGAGGCCCTCCTCATCCGCCTCCAGCTCACCGGACCCAACGGGCAGATCCTCTCCGCGGAGGTCTACAACCAGTTCTTCACCATGCACGGCGTCACGATGGTCTTCCTCGTGATCATCCCCATGACCGCCGCGTTCATGAACTACGTCTTCCCGATCCAGATCGGCGCGCGGGACATGGCGTTCCCGCGCATGAACGCCGCCAGCTACTGGATCTTCCTCTTCGGCGGGATCTTCCTCTACTCGAGCATCATCTTCGGGAGCTGGCCGAACGGCGGCTGGTTCGGCTACGCGCCGAACTCGTCGTCGTTCACCTTCAACCCCGCGGTCGGGATGAACTTCTACGCGGTCGGCCTGCAGGTCCTCGGCCTCGCGTCGCTGCTCACCGCGGTGAACTTCGTCGTCACGATCCTCAACATGCGGGCGCCGGGGATGACCCTCCTGCGCATGCCGGTCTTCACCTGGATGACGCTCGTCACCGCGTTCATGCTGCTGTTCGCGATGCCGGTCCTGGCGGTCGGGCTCTTCGAGCTGACGGCCGACCGGATCCTCGGGACGAACTTCTTCAACGTCGCCGCCGGCGCGGACCCGATCCTCTGGCAGCACCTCTTCTGGGTGTTCGGCCATCCCGAGGTCTACATCATGATCCTGCCGACGTTCGGGATCGTGTCCGAGGTCCTGCCGGTCTTCTCGCGCAAGCCCCTGTTCGGCTACGCGGCGGTCGTCTTCGCGGGGGCGGCGATCGCGTTCATCAGCTTCGGGGTGTGGGGCCACCACATGTTCGCGGCGGGCCTCGGCCCGATCGCGAACACCGGATTCGCGCTGTCGTCGATGGTCATCGCGGTCCCGACCGGTATCAAGATCTTCAACTGGGTCGCGACGATGTGGGGCGGCAGGCTGAAGCTGACCGCCGCGATGCTGTTCGCCATCGGCCTCGTCGCCCAGTTCACGATCGGCGGCCTGTCGGGCGTCACCCACGCGATCGCCCCGCACAACTACCAGCAGACCGACACCTACTACGTCGTCGCGCACTTCCACTACGTGCTCTTCGGCGGGGGGATGTTCGGCATCTTCGCCGGCTTCTACTACTGGTGGCCGAAGGCCTTCGGGCGCATCCTCGACGAGGGACTCGGGAAGTGGAACTTCTGGACGCTGTTCGTCGGCTTCAACCTCACGTTCTTCCCCATGCACCTCGCGGGCCTGTCGGGCCAGCCGCGACGCACCTACACCTACCCGGCGGGCATGGGCTGGGACATCCCGAACCTGCTGTCCACGATCGGCGCGTTCGTCATCGCGCTGTCGGTTCTCCTCTTCATCGTGAACATCGTGATCTCGTGGCGGCGTGACGAGGAGGTGCCCGGCGACCCCTGGGACGGTCGCACCCTCGAGTGGAGCGTTCCCTCGCCGACCCCGGCCCACAACTTCACCGAGATCCCGACGGTCCACGCCCGCGACGACTGGTGGCACACGAAGTACGAGGAGGACGCGGCAGGCCGGCCCGTGCGCGTCCCCGCCGGCGCCGCCGCGGGCGGCGACGAGACGGAGCTGTGGGGACGCGAGCGCGGCATCCACCTCCCCAACCCCTCGTACTGGCCGCTCGTGTTCGCCTTCGGGATCTTCGTCATGTCCTACGGGCTCGTGTTCCTGAAGGAGGCCGGGCCGACAAGCCCGTGGTCGCCGGGTGGGATCCTGGTCCTGGCCATCGGCGCGGTCGTCGCGCTCGGCGGCTTCTTCGGCTGGGTCCTCGAGCCGCTCGAGGAGCACGACGGCGACGCGCACTGACGGAGGGAGCGACGGTGGCGGAGGCAGCAGCAAGCGTCGAGCACGTGCCCGACACGACGCTCGGGCTGGACAACCGCAAGCTCGGCATGTGGGTGTTCCTCGCGTCCGAGACGATGTTCTTCGGGTCGTTCATCACGACCTACATGCTCTACAAGGACCGGATCGGCACCGGTCCGGGGCCGAACGACATCTTCGACATCCCCTTCACGTCGGTCAGCTCGTTCGTCCTCCTCATGAGCTCGCTGACGATGGTCCTCGCCCACAACGCGGCCATCCAGCGCGACGCCCGGCGGATGCGACTGTGGATCGTGGCGACGGCCATGCTCGGCCTCGTGTTCATCGGCGGCCAGGTCTTCGAGTTCTCGACGTTCGTCCTCCAGGGCATGACGGTGACGACGAGCCCGTTCTCGTCGTCGTTCTTCGTCCTGACGAGCTTCCACGGGATCCACGTGTCGGTCGGGATCCTCGCCCTGCTGAGCCTCTACGTGCTGAGCCGGCTCGGACGACTGCCGATCGAGGACGACATCCGCATCGACATGATCGCGCTGTACTGGCACTTCGTGGACATCGTCTGGATCGTCATCTTCACCTTCGTCTACCTCATCCCCACGGGCTGACCGGAGGAACGACGTGAGCGTCAGCGAGACCGAGCAGCAGCCGACGGCGGACGCGGCGCGCGCCCACGGGCACCCGACGCCGCGGGACTACGTCAACATCGCGGTCCTTCTCGGGGTGCTCACCGCCGCCGAGGTGGCGACGTACTTCTTCGAGCTCGTCACCTGGGCGCTGTGGGTCGGCCTGACCGGCCTCGCCCTGGCGAAGTTCGCCCTCGTCGTCGGCTACTACATGCACCTCAAGTACGACAGCGTCATTTTCCGCCGGCTGTTCGTCTTCGGGGTCGTGCTCGCGATGACGGTGTTCCTCCTCGTGCTCGGGATCTTCGCGCTCGGTGGATCACAGGTGACCGCGTGAACGTCGCGACCGTCGTCGCCCAGGCGGCGTCGCCGTGGGCGTTCCACCTCCATCCCGACGTCCTCGGGCTGGTGGTCGCGCTGCTCGCGGGCTACGGCTACGCGGTGCGGCGTTGGGGGCGGCTCTTCCACCCGCGTCCGACCGAGCGGGTCGTGTCGGCGAAGCAGGTCGCGCTCTTCGTCGCCGGCGTCGCCGCGTTCTGGGCCGCCCTCGGCTGGCCGGTGCACGACCTCAGCGAGAACTACCTCTACAGCGCGCACATGCTGCAGCACATCCTGCTCGGCTACGTGGCGCCGCCCCTCCTCCTGCTCGGCATGCCCCGGTGGCTCGGGGAGATCGTGCTCGGCCGCGGGACGCGCGGTCGCCTCTACCGCCTCGCCACCCGGCCGATCATCGCGGGCGTCGCCTTCAACGTGGTCCTGGCGCTGATCCACTGGCCGCTCGTCGTCGACCTCATGGTCGCCTCCGAGGTCATGCACGCCGGGTTCCACCTCGTGTTCCTCGTCGGGGCGGTCCTCATGTGGTCGGTCCTGTACAGCCCGATCGCCGAGGTGAGCGAGCGGCTGCAGCCACCGGGCAAGATGCTCTTCCTGTTCGCGATGACGCTCCTGCCGACCGTCCCCGCGTCGTTCCTGACCTTCGGCGAGCGCCCGCTCTACCGCGTGTACGAGACCTTCCCGCGGCTCTGGGGGTTGTCCGCCACGGACGACATGCAGCTCGCCGGGCTGCTCATGAAGGTCGGTGCGGGGCTGCTCCTGTGGAGCATCCTCGCCGTCATGTTCTTCCGCTGGGCGTCGCGCGAGGAGCCCGCGAACGGCCGCCCCCGGACCGCCGACCCTGCCGGGTCCTCTCCCTCGCCCACCCCGAACCGCTGGAGCTGACCCGATGAAGCCCGACGTCCGAGACCGTCTCGTCCTCCCGCTGCTGATCCCCCTCGGGATCGTGGGGTTCATCGCGCTCGTCGCCGGCATCTTCGGCATGGTGCTCCTCTTCAACCCGCTCCAGGTCTCGCTCGTCATCGCGATCGTGGTGGCCGGCGGCCTCCTCGCCGCGTTCGGGATCGCGAGCTCGCAGCGGGCGGAGGAGATCAACCGCGCGAAGCGGGCGGTCATCGCGAGCATGGTGATCGCGCCGCTCCTCGTCGGCGGGCTCGTCGCCGTCGACGTGATCCCGACGACCTCCGAGAAGGTCGCGCACGAGGAGTGCGAGTTCTGCGTCCCCGAGGACGCGGTGACGGTCGTCGCGAACGGCATCCGCTTCCAGCAGGACGAGATCCAACTCCCGGGGAGCGGCGAGGCGTCGATCCTCTTCGAGAACGAGGACCTGGGCATCCCCCACAACATCGCGATCGCCCCCCTCGGCCCGGACGGCCAGCCGCTGTGGGACGAGCCGATCTTCGATGGCGAG
>JBOHEE010000051.1:0-1797 GCA_050700895.1 Nitriliruptorales bacterium
ACGACGAGATGGAGCGGGCGCTGGCCGCGACCGGGGCGGCACGCAACCCCTGGGAGGCCCCCCGCGAGTACCTCGGCCGCATCGAGCGCGGCGAGCCGCTCCCCGGCCCCGAACCCGCACGGCTCACGGGCCTCTACGAGGCCGCGCGCTTCAGCCACCGGCCGGTCGACCCCGCGACCGCCGAGGAGGCCCGCTCCACGCTCGACCGACTCCGCAGCCGCCTCGTCGTCGCCGAGGAGGAGCCATGAGGATCGTCGCGGTCGCGGTCGGGGGAACGCTCGCAGCCCTCGCCGTGCTCGCCGCGGCCGACGGGACGGCGGAGCTGCTCCTCTTCGAGCTGCTCGTGCTCGGGCTCGCGGTCGGCGCCGTCCGCGCCCTCCTCCCCCTGGAGGCCGCGCCGTCCTCGCGCCAGCGTCCGCGCCCGCCGGACGACGGCCCCGCGGACCCGGGGCTCGCCCGCCTCGAGCGCCAGGTGCTGTTCGCGAGCCAGACCGCGAGCGACGCGGAGACGCGGCTGCGCCCACGGCTCCGCGAGCTCGCCGCGGACCGACTGCGTCGCCGGCACGGCATCGACTTCGACGCCGAGCCGGACGCGGCGATGTCCGCACTCGGCGAGCCGGCCTGGTCGTACCTCCGCCCCGACCGACCGCCCAGCCCGGACCGTTTCGCGCCCGGGCTCGACCTCGGCGAGCTCGACGCCGTCCTCGCCCGGATCGAGGCCCTGTGACCGCCCACGACGTCGACCCGGTCGCCCCGCCGGAAGCGGCGGCGCTCGCGACGCGTCTCCTGGACGAGGTCGAGCGGGCGGTCGTCGGCAAGCGCAGCGCCCTCGAGGTCGTCCTCCTCGCCCTGCTCGCCGACGGCCATGTCCTCGTCGAGGACGTTCCCGGCGTCGCGAAGACGACCATGGCGCGCGCCTTCGCCGCGGTGACCGGGCTCGGCTTCTCCCGGGTCCAGTTCACCCCCGACCTGCTGCCGATGGACATCACCGGCTCGTCGGTGTTCGACCCCGCCCGCGGTACCTCGTCCTTCCGGCCCGGCCCGGTGTTCACGAACCTGCTCCTCGCCGACGAGGTGAACCGCGCCCCGGCGAAGACGCAGGCGGCGCTGCTCGAGGCGATGCAGGAGCGTCAGGTGACCGTCGACGGGACGACCCACCCGCTCGACCGGCCGTTCCTCGTCATCGCGACGCAGAACCCGATCGAGTACGAGGGCACCTACCCGCTGCCGGAGGCGCAGCTCGACCGCTTCCTCCTGCGTCTCCGCGTCGGCTATCCGGCGTCCGACGCGGAGCGGGAGATGCTCGCGCGCCGGGCGGTGCGGGGCACCGAGCAGGTCGACCTGGCCGCGGTCGTGGAGCCAGGGCAGCTCCTCCGCCTCCAAGGGGCCGTCGAGGAGGTCGAGGTCACCCCCGACGTCGGCGGCTACGTCGTCGACGTCGTCGGCGAGACCCGCCGCAGCGCGTCCGTGCGGGTCGGCGCCAGCCCGCGGGGCGCGCTCGCCCTCATGCAGGCCGCGCGGGCGAAGGCACTCCTCGCGGGCCGCGCCTTCGTCACCCCCGACGACGTGAAGGCGGTCGCGGTGCCCGTCCTCGGCCACCGTCTCGTGCTGCGCCCCGAGCTGTGGGTGCGCGACGTGTCCGGCGACGACGTCGTGCGCGAGTGTCTCGAGCGCGTGCCGACGCCGGCCACCGTCCCAGACGCACCGTGAGGGAGGCCGCACGCCACCCGCGGATCCTCCTGCACGGGATGCTCGGCGTGGCGGCGCTGCTCCTGGGCCTGGCGCTCGGCCGCCCCG
>JBOHEE010000052.1:0-5053 GCA_050700895.1 Nitriliruptorales bacterium
CGCTCGAGGCGGCCGACGCCCACCCGCCGGCGGACGTCGGGCTCGACATCGTCGAGACCTACCTGTCGGTCCACGCGGTCGACGGCCTCGATCCGGGGGCGTACCGCTGGTCGCCCGGTGGACTCGAGGCCCTCGACGACGCCCCCGCCGGTGCGACCGGGTCCGGTCACGAGCTGCGGCGTCTGGCGACGAGCCTCTGCCTCGACCAGCCGCTCGGGGGCACGTCGGGCTTCACCGCGTTCCACTGCGCGGACCTGGACGGGCTGCTCGACGCGGGCGGCGCTCGCGCCTACCGGGTCGCGCAGCTCGCCGGTGGCCTTGCCGCCGGGCGTCTCCAGCTCGGCGCGTTCGCGGCCGGATCGGGCGCGACGGGGCTCACCTTCTACGACGACCAGATCCGGCGGGCTTTCGCGACCGATGCAGCGCCGATGCTGGTCTCCGCGGTGGGGACGCCGGCGTACTCCACGTCCTCCGGACGGCGCCCGGACGCGTAGCTCCGTGAGGGAGCGCCTAGCTGATGGTGGTGTGGAGGCCGGAGCCCACGTAGCAGGAGGCGCAGACGACGATCTCCCGCGGGTGCCCCCCGGAGTAGGCATCGCGGACCATGAGTCGCCAGGCGTCGTCGAGAAGCTGGCGTGAACCGCAACCGGGACACGGCCAGCGGGCGAAGACCGGAGAGCCGCCCGGCTGCTCGAAGCGGGAGGCGTCCTCCACGACGACATCCCCGAATCCGAAGCGCACCGTCGCCGTCATGAGGCGGAGGGTAATCCAAGTTCGCCGATCCGTCTCCCCTGTTTCGGAGTTCACGCACCCGGGGACAGCGGCGGCAGCGCGCCGAGGACGGCCTCCCAAGCGGGCCCTCGCGGCGCGATGAGGTCGAAGTGGTCCGCCGCCTCGATCTCCACCAGCTCCACCTCGTCGCCCTTGGCCCCTGCGGCCGCGGCCTGCCGGCGCGACTGGTCGAGCGGGACGTGGCGGTCCGCGGTGCCGTGGATGAGGACCTGGCGGCTGCCCAGCGGATCCGCGTGTGCCGGGGACGCGGCCTCGTAGGCCTCGGGCACGTCCGCCGGCTCGCCGCCCAGCAGATCCTGGACCGACCCCCACCCCACCCCCTCGCGCGCGGCCGCCGCGAGGTCGTACAGCCCGGCGAGGCCGACGAAGAGCGTCGGCTCACGGTCCCAGCGTGCGAGCGCGACAGCAGCGAGCTGAGCCCCGGCGGAGTGTCCGACGACTGCGATCGGACCTGTCGGGGGCTCGAGCGGCAGCCGCTGGAGGGCCTCCAGTCCGGCCGCGACGTCGTCGGCCGACTCGGGCCAGCCGCCGCCGGTCGGCCCGAGACGGCGGTACTCGAGGTTCCAGGTGGAGTAGCCGCGCTCGGTGAGGGCGACGGCCAGCGGATCCATCAGGTCGCGTTGCCACTCGTCGCGCCAGAAGCCCCCGTGGACGAGCACGACGAGCGGCGTTCCGCTCGCGCCGCGTCGGAGGTCGCCGACCTGGGCCGGGTCGTCCCCGTACGCGATGGTCGACACGGAGCAGCGCACGGTTCAGCGGCCCTTCCACCGTGGCTCGCGCTTGTCGCGGAAGGCTGCGTGGAACTCCGCGTGGTCCTCGGTGCCCATGAGCAGCGCCTGCACCAGCGCCTCGAGCTCGATCGCCCCGCCGAGGCTCGCATCGAGTTCGCGCGTCAGGAGCGCCTTCGTGGCGCCGTAGGCGAGCGTCGGCCCGTCGGCGAGCCGGCGGGCGAGACGCTCGACGGCGGGTCCGAGTTCCTCGTCGTCGACCAGCTCGGTGACGAGCCCGAGGTCGTCGGCACGCTCGGCGTCGAACTGCTCGCCGAGCAGGAGCAGCTCGGTCGCCTTCGCGAGCCCGACCAGGCGCGGCAGCAGGTAGGCGATCCCCATGTCGGCACCGGACAGCCCGACCCGGGTGAAGAGGAGCTGGAAGGACGCGGACCGGGCGACGACCCGGAGGTCGGCGGCGAGCGCGATGACCGCGCCGGCGCCGGCCGCGATCCCGTTGATCCCGGCGATGACCGGCAGCGGCACCTCGCGCATGCGCTGGGTGACCGCGCCTGTCATGCGGGTGAATTCGAGCCGGGCGCGCGCGTCCATCGCGACCAGCTCACCGATGATCTCGTGGACGTCGCCGCCGGAGCAGAACCCCCTCCCCTGCCCCGTGATCGTGAGGACCGCGACGTCGTCGCGCTCCGGCAGCTCGGCGAGAAGGTCGCGGAGGTCGGCGTAGACGTCGAACGTCAGCGCGTTCAGGCGCTCGGGGCGGGTGAAGGTGAGCGCCGCGACACCGTCGGCGATCGTGAGGTCGAAGTGCTCCCAGGACGCGGTGAAGCCGGCGCTCGCACGGAACGGCACGGGTGAGCAACCTCCCTCAAGGCCGGGGCGACTCTAGTCTCCACCTCCGAGGTCTCTTGGTGAGGTGGGATGCGGGTCAGCATCGTCGGTGGCGGGCCGGGCGGGCTCTACACGGCCATCCTCCTGAAGCGGGCGGACCCCGCGACCGAGGTCGTCCTCTACGAGCGCAACGCCCCCGACGACACCTTCGGCTTCGGGGTCGTGTTCTCGGCGGCGACGCTCAGGGAGCTCGAGGACGCCGACGCCCCGAGCTACGCGGCGCTGATGGCCGCCTGCGCCCGCTGGGACCCGGTCGAGATCGTCTGCCGCGACGAGCGCATCCGCGCCCACGGCAACCGCTTCGCGGCCGTCTCGCGTCACCGGCTCCTCGCGCTGCTGCAGGAGCGGTGCCGTGAGCTCGACGTCGACCTGCGCTTCCGGACCGAGGTCGCCGACGTCGAGGCGCTCCGCGACGCGGACCTTGTCGTCGGCGCCGACGGCGTGAACAGCGTCGTCCGGTCGCGGTACGCAGGCGACTTCCGGCCGCAGCTCACGGTCGAGGGCTCGACGTTCATCTGGCTCGGGACGACGAAGGCGTTCCCGGCCTTCACCTTCATCTTCCTCGAGACGGACCACGGCCCCCTCCAGGCGCACATCTACCCCTACAGCGAGACGATGAGCACCTTCATCGTCGAGTGCACGCGGGAGGTGTGGCGGGCCGCGGGGCTCGAGGGGCTCGCCGCCGCCGACCTGCCGCCCGGCGCGAGCGACGTCGAGAGCCTGAAGTTCCTGCAGGAGCTCTTCGCCGACCATCTCGACGGCCACGAGCTCGTCGGCAACAACTCGAAGTGGCTCGACTGGACGACGGTGAGGAACCGGCGTTGGCGGCACGGCAACGTCGTCCTGCTCGGCGACGCCGCCCACACCGCGCACTTCTCGATCGGGTCCGGCACGAAGCTCGCCCTCGAGGACGCGATCGCGCTGGCACGGGGCCTCGACCGCCACGCCGACCTCGACACGGCGCTCGCCGACTACGAGTCGGCCCGCCAGCCGGCCGTGCTCCGCGCCCAGGAGGCGGCTGCGGAAAGCCTCGACTGGTTCGCGCGCTACCAGCGCTACCTCGGCTTCGACCCCCCGCTGTTCGCCTACAGCCTCCTCACACGCAGCGAGCGCGTGGACCACGACAACCTGCGCCGCCGCGACCCCGACCTGGTCCTCGCCATCGACCGCTGGTTCGGGGAGGAGGCCGCCCGGGACGGCCACGCGTCGCCGCTGCTCGTGCCGCCGCCCCCTGCCCTGACCGGCCTGACGCTCGCCGGGCGCCGGCTGCCGAACCGGACCGTCCTGCTCGTCCCGGACGACCAGCGGTCCCCCGACGGGCAGCCGTCGCGGGCGCGGCTGCGTCAGCTCGACCGGGCCGCGCGCGGCGGCGCCGGCCTCGTCCTCGTCGAGCACGTCGCGGTGTCCGAGCACGCTCGCATCAGCCCCGCCGACACGGTCCTCGCCAGCGAGGACGGTGCCGATCCGTGGCGTCACGCGATCGCGGCGCTGCGCGCCGGCGGGGTCCAGTCGCTCGTCGGGATCCAGCTCAGCCACGCCGGGCCGCGCGGGTCGACCCGGCCGCGGTCGGTCGGCGTGGACCTCCCCCTGCGGGCGGGCGGGTGGACGACGGTGGCGGCATCCGCGATCCCCTACACGACGGTCAGCCCCGCCCCGGCGCCCCTGGACGAGCGGCGACGGCGCGAGATCAGTGAGGACTTCGTGCGTGCGGCCGGGCTCACCGCCGACGCCGGTTTCGACCTCCTGGAGCTCGAGTTCGCCCACGGCTACCTGCTCGCGAGCTTCCTCTCGCGGCTCACGAACCGCCGCGACGACGAGCTCGGTGGGGATCTCGACGGCCGGATCACCTTCCCGCTGGAGGTGCTCGAGGCGGTCCGGGCGGCGTGGCCGGCGGATCGGCCCCTGTCGGTCCGCTTCTCGGCGAGCGATCTCGAGCCGGGCGGCATCACGGAGGACGAGGCGGTCGAGGTGGGGCGACGGTTCGGGGCGGCCGGCGCGGACGTCCTCCACGTCGTCGCCGGGCAGACCACGCGGCGCTCGCGGCCCGACTACACGAGCGCCTGGTACTACGGGCGCTGGAGCGACCTGATCCGCAACGCGAGCGGGGTGCCGACGATCGGCTCCGGGGCGGTGACGACGGTGTCCGAGGCGAACCACGTGCTCGCGGCCGGCAAGGCCGACCTGGTCGTCCTCGGCCGTCCTCTGCCGGAAGAGCCGGCGTGGCTCGCGGCGCGCCGCGGTCCCGAACCGAACGAGGAGTGACGATGGAACTGGGGATCGGCCTGCCCGCGACCGTGCCGGGCGCTGCGCCGGCGACGGTCGTCGAGTGGGCGCGACGGGCCGACGTGGGACCGTTCGCCAGCGTCGGGGTGCTCGACCGCTTCCGCTACGACAACTACGACCCGCTCGTCGCGCTGTCGGCAGCCGCCGCGGTGACGGAGCGGGTGCAGCTCGTGACGATGATCCTGATCGCCCCCCTCCGCGAGCGCGCCTCGCTGGCGAAGCAGGTCGCCTCGCTCGACGCCCTGTCCGGCGGGCGGCTCGTGCTCGGCGTCGCGATCGGGGCGAGGGCCGACGACTACGCCGCCTCGGAGTTCGAGAAGGCCGCGCGTGGCGACCGCCTCACCGACCTCGTCCTCGAGCTG
>JBOHEE010000053.1:0-2175 GCA_050700895.1 Nitriliruptorales bacterium
CCGGAGGACGGCCTCCGGCAACGACGCCAGGCGATCGAAGCGGCGGGTCGAGCCGCGCGCGAGTACGACGTCCTCGGTCCGGCCCGGCGCCCACGCCGGACCGCGCCCGTCGGCCGCGAGCCTGCGCCGCCAGTCCCGGGTCGCCGCCGCGTCGTCCAGATCACCGGCGCGGTGCACCGTCGTGAGCTCCGGCTCGTCGGGGACGTGGGACGACAGCGGCTCGATCTTGTGCTCGAGCAGCGGCACCGCCTCCTGCGCAGGCGCGGGTTGCTGCGCAGCACCCACGGCGAGGATGGCGAGCGGGAGCTCGAGGAACGGGGCCGCTCCGAGATCGAGAAGACGGCTCACGGCGTCGTCGACGAACCCGACGACGAGCGCCGCGTCCGCGTCGGCGGACGCCGCGGCGGCGATCCCGTTGGCGAGGAGCGTGCCGGCATCCCAGAACAGGTGTCGGTAGCCGCGCGGGCCGTACTTCCACGTTGTCCGCCAAGGGATGCCGGTCACGACGAGCGACAGGGGCGCGGCAGCCACGGTGGCGTCGGCGGCCGCGTCGCCGAGCGCGGCTCGGACGTCGCCGTCGCGGAGCCGGTCAAGTCGGTGGTGGATCGGCTCGTAGTGGTAGAGACCGGCGGGGAGCCCGTCGAGATCGCGGCAGACGACGTAGACCTCGTTCGGGTAGAGGGCGCCGGCCGACGGATAGGTGCGGAAGCGCAGGGCGTGCTCTCCATGGCCCCGGACCCGCGACACCCCTGCGGCGAGGAAGAGCAGCCGTGCGAGCCCGACGAGGTCGCCGGGCGGGGCGTCGGTCGGCCAGGATCCCGGCAGGTCGACGTGGTCGACGCCCTGGATCAGCTTCGCCGGCAGCGGCCGCTCGTCCCACCGCATCGGACCACCGGGGGACGGTCGACCCGGCGCGTGCGAGGTCAGCGCGTGGAACTCGCGGGCGGTCGCGGCAGCGGCATCGGAGATCACGCTGCGACGCTAGGGGTGCTTCTGTCGGGCGACCGACGGACATAGCGTCCCTGAGGCCAGTGAGCGGGAGGACGGGTTGGACCCCCTGAGCGTGTTCGTGGTCGGGCTCGTCGTCGGGCTCGCCGTCGCCTGGATCCTCCTCCGCCGCTTCGCCCAGGCGCGGGCGTGGGCGGACCTCGAGCGGTGGCGTGCCGACGAGCTTCCGCGGGAGCGACGGGACGCGATCGCGCGGAGCCGGTCGACGTTGAAGGGGACGGTGGGGGAGCAGCTCGCCCCGCTCCTCGGCGGCTTTCCCTTCGCCCCGTCGGACGCCCGCTTCCTCGGCAACCCCGTCGACTACATCGTCTTCGACGGCTACACGGCGTTGAAGGAACGCGAGACCGACGAGCTCGAGGAGATTGTCTTCGTCGAGGTGAAGCACGGCGGTCAGCTCACCCGCGAGGAGCGCCGCATCCGCGACTGCGTCGCGGCCGGCCGCGTCCGCTTCGAGATCGTCCAGCTCGCCGACGCCCTCGACGCACCCGACTGAACGCTCAGTCGGCCACGGTGAGGACGACCTCGCCCTCGGCGGTGGCGACGGCGAGGCGGTGGATGCCGGGGGCGCCGCCGACGAGGTGGATCGGGAGGTCGTGGGGGCCGAGCCGGTCAATGAGCTCATCCGGGTCGCCGCCGAGCTCGATCCAGGCGATGCCTGTCGGGTCGGCTGTGTGAGAGACCTCCATCCGGCCCGGGTGCGCCTCGTCGGGGATCTCCCACTGGATGAAGAAGGGCAGCGATCGGGTCAGCGCCGCCTCGAGTCCGGCGAGGCGCCAGCGGAGCACCTCGCCGTCCTCGCGGATTCGGGACATCGTCGCTGGGGAGAGGCCGAGCCGGTCCGCGATCGCGTCGAGGTCGTCGGTCCGCAGGCAGAGCGCGGCGAGGCGGTCGCCGTCGGCGCTCATGTCGGTGACCCACTGGCCGAGCGGGCTTGCGGCGGCCTCGGCCTCGTCGACGATCGTCATGAGCTCGAGGTAGTCGGGGCCGAGGGGCACGATGCGGTTGCCGGTGCCGTGGCCCTCGTGGCGGCCACCGCGCAGCGAACCGAGTCCGTGCGCACGGAGAAGTCGCTCAGCCGCGCGGTCGGCGTCGCGCGTCACGAAGATGACGTGGTCGAGGGCGAGCCCCGCTCCGGCCACGGTCAGGTCACCACCTTGAATCAGCATC
>JBOHEE010000054.1:0-5312 GCA_050700895.1 Nitriliruptorales bacterium
GCGCCGAGCTCGATGTTCTCGGCCGCCGTCTCGGCGTCCTGGCGGTCGAGGGACCCGAACGTGTCGACGATCGCCGCGAGGTCGAACGGTCCGATCTCGTCGAGGATCGGCACGAGCGCGGCGACGAGCTCCTGCACCTCGGTGGGCTGACCGCCGCCGGCGACGCCGAGAACGTCCCCGTCGGCCAGCGCCGGTCCCTCCGACAGCGACTCCCCACGCGGACGCAGCACGATCTGCTTCTCGCCGAGGAGCGTCTTGGCGACGACGAGCGCCTCCACGTCCTTCGGCAGTCGGTGGACGGGATGGATGACCAGCGTCGCGACCGCGTTGGCCCGGTCGTCGAGGGTGACCTCCTTCACCGTCCCGACCTGGACGCCGCGGACCTTCACGTCGGAGCCCGCGTCGAGGCCCTGCCCGGCCCGTCCGAGGTGCGCGACGACCTCGATCGAGCCCGACGGGGGGGCCGCGACCGCGTCGAACAGCACCTTCCCCCCGGCGACGAAGAGGAGGATCGCGAGCGTGCCGAGCAGGCGGCGGACGACCGGCGTCATCCGGCGATCTTCACCGTCTCGCCCCCGACCCCCCAGAAGAGGATCGAGAGGAACATGTTCACCACGACGACGACGACGATGCTGAGGCGGATCGCCCGCCCGACCGCGACACCGACGCCTGCCGGCCCGCCGGACGCGTAGTAGCCGTAGTAGGTGTGGATCAGGATCACGACGAAGACGAAGAGGAGCGCCTTCCCGAGGCTGAAGATCACGTCCAGCGGGGGCAGGAACAGGGCGAAGTACTGGTCGTAGGCGCCCGCCGACACCTCGAAGAACTCGGTCGCCATGACCCGCGTCGCCTGGTAGGAGGCGAAGAGCGCGAGCAGGTAGAGCGGGATCGTCGGGATGATCGCCGCCCACAGCCGGGTCGAGGTGGTGTAGACGACGGTGTCGACGCCGATCACCTCGCCGGCGTCGAGCTCCTCGCTGATGCGCATCGCGCCGAGCTCGGCGGTGTAGCCGGCGCCGATCTTCGCGGCGATCGCGAGGCCGGCGATCAAGGGCGTGATCTCGCGCGTGTTCGCCCACATCGACACGAGCCCGACGTAGGACTGCGCGCCGATCGTCCGAAGGCCCGCGACGCCCTCGAGGCCCACCTGGGTACCGGTGAAGAACGCCATCGTGCCGATGACGAAGAGCAGGCCGCCGCCGAGGACGAGCGCCCCCGCGCCGATGACGACGTCGGAGATCATCTGGAGCACGAGCGTGCGGTACTTCACGATCGCGACCGGCATGCCGCGGACGGCGTGGATCCAGAAGCGGATCTGGTCGACGATCTCCTCGAAGGGACTCAGCGGTCGTGTCGCGATCCGCATCGCGCGGTCGACCGTGCGCGACCGGTCGACGAGCAGCAGGTCCGATGACGACGCCACGAGCCCCCCTAGAACTTCGCCGGGACGAGGTTGAAGTAGATGGTCGTCATGATGAAGTTCACGAAGAAGAGGACGATGAAGGTGAGGACGACCGAGCTGTTCACCGCGTCCCCGACCGCCTTCGGGCCTCCGCGGGCGTTGTAGCCGTAGTGGCAGGCGATGGCGGCGGCGATGTAGCCGAACACCGCGGCCTTCACGAGCGCCTGCCAGAAGTCGGCGAGGATCGCGAGCTCGTTGAACGAGGCGAAGTAGCTCCCCGACGAGTTGCCCTGGACGGGGACGGCCATCACCCAGCCCCCCAGGATCCCGGCGGCGGAGACGATCCCGTCGAGGAGGACGGCGACGAGGGCGGCGGCCAGGAGGCGAGGGAGGACCAGCCGCTGGACCGGGTCGACGCCCATGACCTCCATCGCGTCGAGCTCGTCGCGGATGCGACGCGATCCGAGGTCCGCGGTCATCGCCGAACCGCCGGCCCCCGCGATGAGGAGCGCGGTCGCGACCGGCGCGGCCTCACGGACGACCGCGAGGACCATCGCCGCCCCGATGTGCGCCTCGGCGCCGAGCTGCTCGTTGAAGGATCCGACGTGGAGGGCGATGATCACGCCGAAGGGGATCGAGACCATCATCGTGGGCAGGAACGTCACCTTGGCGATGAACCAGCACTGATCGATGAACTCCTGGAAGGGGAAGCGGCCGCGAGCGAGCGCGGTCGCCCCGTCGACTCCCATGGACGCGACGCCACCGAGGTTGGCCAGCCCGTTCCTCATGCTCGGCACGCCGTCGCCTTCCGCGCCCGCCTCCGACTCCCGGGGCCGGGACGGCCCTGTGGTGGCAGCCTCGGTCTGCCGACCGTAACGACGGCCCCGCCGTCCGACGTCGGCCCGCGCCGTCCGTCCGACGGGGGCATCGTCACGCTGCGTGACCGGCCGCGTGCTCCAGATTCGACGTGCCCGGCGCCCGTCCCTGCCCCGGTGGCCGTGTCCGCGGGGCGACGAGCGCTCGGTGAGCGGGCTCGAGTTCGGCGGCGGCGCCCGTCCCTGCCCCGGTGGCCGCGTCCGGGGGGCCGGTAGTGTGGACGCGGGTCGCCGGCGGGAGGGTGATCGGGTGGACCGGCTGGATCGCTTCGAGGTCGCATGGGAGCCGTCGCCCGCGCAGGTGGAGGCGAGCAGCATCAAGCGGCTGATGGACCGGGTCGGCGCCGGCTCGATCGACGAGCTCCGGGAGCGGTCGGTGGCCGATCCGGCGTGGTTCTGGGACGAGGTGGTCGCTGACCTCGGGATCCCCTTCCACGAGCCGTACGAGACCGTCCTCGACACGTCGGACGGCGCCCCGTGGGCGAAGTGGTTCGTCGGCGGGAGGCTGAACGTCGCCGACGTCTGCGTGGATCGTTGGCTGCGGGACGGGCGGGGTGGCGCTCCGGCGATCCGCTGGGTCGCCGAGGACGGGGAGTCCCGCACCCTCACCTACGACGAACTCTCGCGCGAGGTGAACCGCCTCGCGAACGTCCTCGCCGACCTCGGCGTCGAGCAGGGCGACACCGTCGGCGTCTACCTGCCCATGGTGCCGGAGGCGGCGATCTCCCTCTACGCGATCGCGAAGCTCGGCGCGGTCTACGTGCCGATCTTCAGCGGCTTCGCCGCAGCGGCCGTGTCGGTGCGCCTGAAGGACGCGGGGGTGAGGGTCCTCATCACCGCCGACGGCGCCTACCGCCGGGGGCAGGTGGTGCCGATGAAGAGGTTCGCGGACGAGGCCATCGAGGAGGCGCCCTCGGTCGAGCACGTCCTGGTCCTCAACCGCACGGGTGGAGCGGCCGGAGTGGAGATGCGCGAGGGCCGGGACCACTGGCTGAGCGACCTCCGCAGCGACGCCTCGCCGGAGCGCGAGACGGTGTGGGTCGGGAGCGAGACACCGTTCCTGCTCGCCTACACGTCGGGCACGACGGGGACGCCGAAGGGGGCGGTGCACGTCCACGGGGGCTTCACGGTGAAGATCGCCGCCGAGGTCGCCTACCAGGTCGACCTCCGCGCCGACGACCTGCTCTGGTGGCCGACCGACATGGGCTGGATCATGGGACCGTGGGAGGTCGTCGGCGGCGGAGCGAGCGGCGGCACCGTCCTGCTCTTCGAGGGCGCCCCGAACTACCCCGACCCGGGCCGACTGTGGGAGGTGACGGCCCGCGAGGGCGTGACGATCCTCGGGACGTCCCCGACGCTGATCCGGGCGCTGATGGCCGAGGGCGACGAGTGGCCGGCGAAGTACGACCTCTCGAAGGTGCGCGTCTTCGCCTCGACCGGCGAGCCGTGGAACCCCGCCCCCTGGCGGTGGCTCTTCGAGACCGTCGGCGGCGGGACCCGGCCGATCGTCAACATCTCCGGGGGGACCGAGGTCGGGGCGTGCTTCCTGTCGGTGCACCCGGTCGAGCCGATCAAGCCGACGTCGCTCGGCGGCCCGTCGCTCGGCATGGCGGTGGACGTCGTCGATGCCGACGGCCGCTCGGTCCGCGGTGAGGTGGGCGAGCTCGTCTGCCGCGCCCCCTGGCCCGGGATGACCCGCGGGATCTGGGGCGATCCCGACCGCTACCTCGAGACCTACTGGTCGCGCTACGACGGGATCTGGTGGCACGGCGACTTCGCGTCGGTCGACGCCGACGGCTTCTGGTACCTGCACGGCCGCAGCGACGACACGATCAACGTCGCCGGCAAGCGCATCGGCCCCGCCGAGATCGAGTCGGTCCTCGTCGGGCACGAGGCGGTGCGGGAGGCGGCGGTCGTCGCCGTGCCCGACGAGGTGAAGGGGGAGGCGATCATCGGCTTCGTCATGCTCGTGCCGGGAGCGGAGCCCTCCGAGGAGCTCCGCGAGGAGCTGAGCGCGCGGGTCGCCGGCGAGCTCGGCCGGTCGTTCGCGCCGAAGTCGGTCCGCTTCGCGGCCGACCTCCCGAGGACGCGCTCGGCGAAGATCATCCGGCGCGCGATCAGGGCCGTGCTCCTCGGTGACGACCCGGGCGATCTGACTACCATGCAGAACCCGGCCTCGCTGGACGCCATCCGCGATGCGTCCTGAGCCCGGTCGAACGCCCCGCTTGACCGTGCGGTGTGCGCTCGCGCACACTGCGCAGCCGCACCCCGAACGCGCACCCGGCACGAGCCGCGCCCACGATCCGCAGGAGGGTCGACGTTGACCGACGGTGGTCGTTCGAGCAAGCGGCGATCGACCGGCTCACGCACCCTCGCACGCGGGCTCTCGCTCCTGCTCGCCCTCGGGGAGGAGAACGAGGGGGCGACGGTGTCGTCCCTCGCCGAGGCCACGGACCTCGACCGCGCCGTCCTGTACCGGCTCCTCGAGACCCTCACCGAGGAGGGCTTCGTCACCCGCGACCCGGAGACGCGCCGCTACCGGCTCGGGCTCGCAATGCTCGAGCTAGGGGTCCGGGCCGCGCAGGGCCTCGAGGTGCGGCGGCTGGCCGGGCAGGCCCTGCGGTCGCTGATGGACGACTCCGGCGAGACGGCCTGCCTCGCCGTCCGCGACCGCGACGACCTCGTCGTCGTCGAGGTCGTCGAGCCGCCGGAGCGGTTCGTGCAGATCAACTACCGCGTCGGCTTCCGCCATCCGCTCGGGGTGTCCGCGCACGGCCGCGCCCTCCTCGCCTTCCTGCCCGAGGGGTCGCGGGACCCGTCGCTCGTGAACGTGCGCCAGCGGGGCGTCGCGTTCACCCGCGACGAGCTCGAGCAGGGCGCGTCGGGTGTCGCCGCGCCGGTCTTCGACCACACCGGGCGCGCCGTCGCCGCGGTCGGCATCGTCGCGCCGACGTCACGCCTTCCCGAGCCCGAGTCGGTCGCGCTGCGGGTCCTGCGGGCGGCACGGGAGATCAGCGAGAAGCTCGGGTGGCGGC
>JBOHEE010000055.1:0-7283 GCA_050700895.1 Nitriliruptorales bacterium
GCGTGAGGAGGTACTGCCGCGGACCCTCGCAGTGAGCCGCCCATCAGCGGCGCCGAGTCCGCACTGACTCGTCCTCGAGTAGGTCGGCGAGCTCGCCGCCCCTGTCTTCGATCAGCTCGCGCACGAATCCGCGCGTCCTCTCGTCGGCGAGTCTGAGCAGGTCGGCCACCGCTGCCTCCCTCGAACGAAGACCGCTGTTCGTTCGTTCAAGCTCCTCGATGGCGTTCGCCAGCCGATCTCGTGCGCGCTCGGAGTCGGCCAGGTCGTTGTCGAGCCGTCCATACTCATCTTCGGCCGTCCGGATCGTGTCCCGTGCCCGGAACGCCATAGCCACGCCGATCCAGACGCTCGTTGCGAGGCCGACGGCGATCAGCAGCGGCTGGCCTGCTGCCAGCCCGTAGAAGGCTGTTCCGAGCGTGAGTAGCAATCCGCCGAGCGCGACCAACAGCACCGCACGTGAGCCGGCCGGGTGGCGCGGAATCCAGGATCGCGCACGCACCCTCACCGGCCGATCGACGCCGGTGATGATCGCGCTGGCGGCGATGATCGACAGGGCGGCACCTCCAGCCCAAGCGAGGCCGGCCCAGCGATCGTCGATGAACTCGTTCTGGATCGCCTGGTAGCTGTAGATCAGGCTTCCGATCGTGAGCGCGACCTCTCCGAGCGCCATGAGGGCGATCGAGAGCGGTATGCCGTGCCAGGAGCCGAGCGCGGCCGAAGCGATTAGCACGAGCGTGACAATGCTGAGCAGCGGCCGGTTGAGCGTGAACAGGGAGGAAGCGGAAACGCCGGCCTCGAGCCCGTGCACGACGAACGCGGCGATGAGTGCGACGGTTGCCGCACAGATGATCGACGCGTCGAGAGTGGCCAGACGAACGGAGATCAGGGAGCGCATCGCGACGACGATCGCGACGATGACGAGCACTCGGGCGAGCACGAGGAAGACATCCCACGTCCCCGGCGGCTCGGGAACCTCGCTGCCGCCCGCGAAGTAGTACGCGTACCACACGAGGGACCCGACGAGCCACAGGGTGGCGGCCCAAGCGAGGATGTAGACGAGCCGTCGGAGCTCGGGCGGAGCTCGCCGGTGCGCCCACCAGACGGTGAAGGGCACCGGGAGCATGAACGCGCTGAAGAGCGGGCTCACCAGGCTGCTTGGTGCGCCCGCGACGGCGGCAGCCAGATAGACGGCGTACGCGCTTCCGACCACGATGACGATCAGGCGGAATCGGCGCTCGCGATCCGGATACTGCGGCGCGGCACCGATTCGATGAGTCTCGGCTGCGCTCATCTCCCCCCGCCTTCAGCTCAACGGCGCCCGTTGGCGCGGAAGATCGGTCACCGTGGATCCTACGACAGGTCGCCGGATACCGCTATTGTCCTGCCGAGTCATGGCCGAGGAGGCCGTCTCGAGGCGAGGGCAATCACCGTCTTGGACCGGTGCCGTCGATCCGGTCGAGCTGCTTCGCGCGCTGCTTCGCTTCGACACGTCGAACCCGCGCGGGAACGAGCGGCAGTGCCTGGAGTTCGTCGCCGACATCCTCCGTGAGTCGGGTGTCGAGCCGCGCTTCCTCGCCCGCGACGACGACCGGCCGAACCTGGTAGCGCGACTGCCCGGGCGAGGCGACTCGCCGCCGCTTCTTCTCTACGGGCATGTGGACGTGGTGCCGGCGAACCCGAGTGAGTGGAGCCACCCGCCGTTTGCGGGCGAGCTCGTCGGCGGCGAGGTGTGGGGGAGAGGCGCGCTGGACATGAAGGGCGGCGTGGCAATGCTGGTCGCCGTTGTCGCCCGCGCGGCCCGTGAGGGTCTCAAGCCGGCCGGCGATCTCATCCTCGCGCTGGCCGCGGACGAGGAGACGGGCAGCGAGCTGGGCGCGAAGTACCTGGTCGAGGAGCAGGCAGAGCTCTTCGACGGCGTGCGCTACGCGCTCAGCGAGATCGGCGGCTTCACGGAGTGGGTGGGAAGCAGGCGCCTGTACCCGATCCAGGTGGCGGAGAAGCAGCGTTGCCTCATCCGCGCCACGATACGCGGCGCCGGTGGCCATCCCTCCACGATCGTGCGCGGGACCGCCGCGCACAAGCTCGGACGTCTCCTGACGACGCTCGAGAAGCGGCGGCTCCCCGTTCACGTCACGCCGGTGGTGCGGGAGATGCTCCAGGCCATGGCCGGGGCGCTCCCGATCCACGAAAGGCTCGGGCTGCGCGGCGTGACCGTCCCGGCCCTCACCGACCGGCTGCTCGACCTCTTCGGCAAGCAGGCCCAGTCGCTCGATCCGCTGCTTCACAACACCGTCACGCCGACGGTGGTGCACGGTGGCCGGAGCACGAGCACCAACGTCATCCCGACCGAGATCACGGTCGAGCTCGACGGACGCGTACTGCCCGGCCAGACTCCGCACGACCTTGTGCGGGAGCTGGACGCGCTTTTCGCAGGAGTTGCTGAGTTCGAGCTCGTCGAAGCGGAGCCTCCGGGGCGCGCACAGGCCGACCTGACGCTCTATCCAGTCCTCGCCGAGATCATTCGCGAGCACGATTCCGGCGGAGCCCCGATGCCGACGCTCGTCCCGGGGTACACCGACGCGCGCTATTTCGCCAGCCTCGGGATCCAGACGTACGGGTTCCTCCCGATGCGGTTACCCCAGCACATCACGACGGCGCTCATCCACGCTCCCGACGAACGCGTTCCGGCGGAGGCCATCGAGTTCGGGGCGGAGTGCGTCTATGCGGCGATCCGACGGTACCGGATCTAGCTCAGCGGATCATCTGAACTTGGTAGACACGCCGTAGATCACCGGCTAGGCTGTTGGGGCCCGATTTGGCCTGATGTCGTCTGCACCAGCTTCGGTCGCCCTGCCCGCCCTTCGGCGCTCGCGCTTTTTCATGCTCGCTGGAGCTTCGTTCGCTCTGTTGGGTCTGATTCTTATTGGGGGCCTTGTCGGCGGCCGACTCGCTCCCACCTCCGAGCCCTCGCCGACGGCGCTTGCGGACATTCCGGCGGATTACCTGTTCGCCTACCAGCGCGCTGCCTCCCGGTACGGGATCGACTGGGCGATCCTTGCGGCGATCGGGAAGGCCGAATGCGACCACGGGCGGACGCAGTTGCCGGGCTGCAACCCGCCCGGAACGGTGAACGTGGCCGGAGCGACGGGCCCGATGCAGTTCCTGGGCTCGACCTGGCGGCTTGGCACGCCGCCCTTGACCGTCCCCGTCACCGGGCGGCCAACCGCGACCACGGCGGAGGGGTACGCGGCCGACGGTGACGGCGACGGGATCGCCGACGTCTGGAACCCGGCCGACGCGATCGCCGGCGCCGCACGGTTGCTCCGCGCAAACGGCGCTCCGCGGAACTACGAGCGGGCGATCTTCGCGTACAACCATGCCGACTGGTACGTGCGCGAGGTGCTCGAGACCGCAGACTCGTATCGCGCTACCGCCTCTGCGCTGGTTAGCGCCCCCGACCCCGCCGCTTCTGTCCGGGAGGTCCTCGCGAACAAGCGCATCCAGCTCACGGGTGTCCAGCGGGTCGATCTCGCCAGCGGACTGATCGATGCCAGGGTGGTCGCGCTCCTCGCCTGGGCCGGACGATCGCACTCGCTTATCGTCACCGCGCTCCGATCCGACCACTCGTACTACACGTCCAGCGAGAACGTGTCGAACCACACGCTCGGGCGAGCGGCCGACATCGGCGCCGTCGACGGAGAGATCTGCACCGGAAGCCGAGTGGGTGCATGCGGTCGTCTCGCCGTCGAGCTGGGGTCCCTTACGGGTCCGCTCGATCCGACCGAACTGATCTATTGCTTCGACCCAGACGGGCCGTTCAAACCGAACGGCTTCGCCCTCCCCGACCATTGCGACCACATCCATTTCGGCTTCGATGGGTGAGCCGCTGGTCGACTGGGCGCTCCAGCTCGCGCGCGGGCACCTCGGGGGCCTTGATCAGCGGTGGAGGCACACCCTTGGCGTCGCGCACCGCGCGACGGAGTTCTCTCACCTCCTGCCTCCGAGCGAGCTCGATGTTTTGGTCTCGGCTGCGTATCTCCACGACATCGGGTACGCGCCTGAGCTTGCCGTAACAGGCTTTCACCCTCTCGACGGCGCCCGCTACGTGCGAGCCCTTGGGCACGAGCGTCTCGCCTGCCTCATCGCCTTCCACTCGGGCGCTCGAGCCGAGGCCGACCAGCGTGGGTTCGCTGCGGAGCTCGCTGAATTCGACGAGGAGGCTTCTCTGGTCGCCTGCGCCCTGACCTACTGCGACCTCGTCACTGGGTCCGATGGAAGGCGGGTGCAGTTGAGCGAGCGCCTGGGAGAGCTCTTCGAGCGCTACGGCCCGGACACACCCGTGGCCCGGGCCGCTCGCCGCTCGGCTGCCGAGTTCTGTGCGATCGTGCAGGTTGTCGAGGAGATCCTCACGCGGGCGTGCGCTGCGACAGGGGCCCGATCCCCCGACGTGCTGGCCGACGAGCAAGAACGCGCATCGTCGGTCCACTGTGGTGAGTACGCCGCCGAGAGATCAGGGGAGTCAGAGTGCCACGTCGTCCGATCCCGCGGGGAACATATGTTCGATACATACTCGACAGGTGTCTCGCTTTCAGACCCGAATAGGATCGCGACGCATGGCTGACCACAGTGCCATCGAGTGGACAGAAGCCACCTGGAATCCGGTTACCGGGTGCTCGAAGGTCAGCCCAGGATGTGCTCACTGTTACGCGGAGACCCTCAGCCTCCGGTTTAGATGGTCAAGCCTTCCTTGGACACCCGCGAACGAGGCGGCAAACGTCATCCTCCATCCAGAGCGTCTCGACAAGCCATTGCGTTGGAGAAGGCCGAGGGTCATCTTCGTGAACAGCATGAGCGACCTCTTTCACGAACTCGTGCCGTTCAACTTCATCGAGCGCGTCTTCGAGGTGATGACAACCGCGGACCACCACGTGTTCCAGATCCTCACGAAACGACACGAGCGGCTGGCGGAGCTCGCGTCAGATCTGCCGTGGCCTGCGAACGTCTGGATGGGCGTGTCGATTGAGAACCGGCGGTGGGTGGAGCGGGCGAACTACCTCAGGCGTGTTCCCGCCGCCACCCGTTTCATCAGCGCCGAACCGCTCCTCGGGCCGCTCGATGGCCTTGACCTCGAAGGGATCGACTGGGTGATCGTCGGCGGGGAGTCAGGACCCCGGCACCGTCCCATGAAGGCTGAGTGGGCGAGGAGCCTGCGCAAGCAATGCCGTGACGCGGGCGCCGCGTTTTTCTTCAAGCAGTGGGGCGGGATACGCCCGACCTCAGGCGGTCGTCTGCTCGATGGTCGCGAGTGGAACGAAATGCCGACGCTAGCCTACTCTGTCCGGAATGGCACGAGCGCGGGATCTGCCGGACAGTCACCAAGACAAATGGGTCTATTCGCTACATACGCGGGCTAAGCACGAGATCCTCCGCCGTTACCTCGGCGCCTGGTTCTCAATCCTCGGCCACCAGAACCCGCTGCTCGTCATCCTCGATGGGTTCGCTGGGAAGGGCAAGTACACGACCGGCCAAGCGGGGTCGCCCAAGATCATTTTCGACCGCGCAGTGCAGGTTGTGGAGGACGGCCGTGCACGGCGGGTCGAGATCCGCTGCGTCGAACTCGACGCGACCAACTACTCGGAGCTGGCACTGTTGTGCGACTCGCTCAAGCACGAGAACGTGCGGATCGACGCGCGGCATGGCGCCTTTGCCGGGGCGGCGAAACGCCTCGCGGAGTGGGCAGAGGGAAAGAAGTACTCACCGCCGATCTTCGTCAGTGCGGATCCCTACGGGTTTCGCGGCGTCCCGCTCGACGTCGTCAGCCGACTCATGGAGATCGACCGCGTCGAAGTCATGGTCACCTTCATGGCCCGCGACATGAGCCGGTTCCTTGACGAGCCGAACGTCGAGCAACCGCTGACTGAGTTCTTCGGTGGTGACGCCTGGCGGCAATGCTCTGACGCCCAGAATCGACCCGAGTGTCTTCTCTTGCGATACCGGGAGGTCGTGCTCGCGAGCGTCGCCGACCACGTCATCCCGTTCCGGGTATTCGAGGACGAGCGCATGACGATTCTCTACTACCTCGTCCACCTCACGAACAACGACCGAGGCATGCGCGAGATGAAAGAGGCGATGGTCGCCGAGTCACCCGACATGACGTTCTGGCCCGTCACGGTGCGACCTCGAGAACAACTCGCCATGGACGTCGCCGAGCAGGCACCGTTCCGCAGCCTGCAGGACCACATTCTCGACAAGTACGAGGGGCGCACCCTGACGTTTCTCGAGATCTTGAACGACGACTACCCAGACGGCGTGTGGATCGAGAAGCAGTATCGCGCGGCGCTGAATGCCCTTGAGCGGAGCGAGGAGGACGGGCGGCGCATTACCGTCGCCAGGAACCGCACGACCCCGACCGGGCGGGCGCCGCGCGGAATGAAGTATGCGGACACGATCTCATTCCCGTAGGGGTGTCGATCTCTCGTCACCGAGTCCAGGCTCAGACTTCGATCGAGGCGACCTGGTATCCGGGAAGTTGGCCCCGGGGGCCTCGGGTCGGACGGGTGAGCAAGAAAATCTCGACGAAAGAAGCGGATCGCGATCGACGGCGGCGCTTCAGGGTCGCTATCGCTCGATGACGCGGTCGCGCACGAGTTCGAGCTCGACTAGTCGTCGTAGCTGGAGTAGTTGCGGGACGCGCTCCTCGTCGCCTAGCGCCGAGACCATGCGGGCGAGGTCGCCGATCGAGGCGACCGATGGGCGGACGCCGCGGCCGAGATGCTCTCGGCTGGCGGCGCGGCGGAGGTCGTCGTACCCGCGCGTGCCGGCCGGTTTGGGCACAAGCTTCAGCTCGCCGTGCTCGGTCGTGAGCTCGTGCACCGGCTGGGCGGCCAGGGTGTCTTGGTCGAGTGTGAGCTCGCAGCCGTCGGGTCGTCGAGCGCCAACGTCGCGTAGGGCCGCCTCGAGGCGGCGCAGGTTCTCCTCCCGCGTCGAGGGGACGATGTCGAGCCCGCGGGTGATCTCCTCGGTTCCCTGGAGCACGCGGGCGAAGCCGCCGATCACGATGTAGGTGACGCGGTGGCGGTCGAGCGCCTGCAGCTGGCCGTAGGGGTCGAACTTCGGTGGGCGCTCAGCCACGCTCGCCCCCTCTGTCGAGCTTGGCCAGCAGGCGCTGCGCGCGCCGTTCCGGCGCGAGCTCCCGGTTCTTGTCCAGACGCTCGTTCAGGGAGGTGTCGCGTGCGACGAGCATCAGCGGCAGATCGAACCCGCAAGCCTCGATCACCTCGAGC
>JBOHEE010000056.1:0-1740 GCA_050700895.1 Nitriliruptorales bacterium
GACGCGGCGGACATCGAGCTGCTGGAGACGTTGGCCGCGAGCGTTCCGCCCCTTGCACCGTTGGCGGTGGGCGACCTGCTCGGTGTGGGCCCCGGCAGCGACGCGGCGCTGGAGACCTCCGTCAACGTGCTCGACCTGGTGGCGTCGAGCGCGTTCATCGCCAACGGCACCCACGCGCTCACCGTGCCGGCGATCTCGCTCTCCCTGGGCGGCCTGACGAACGTCACCTCCTCCTTGTCGATCGTCGAGACCACCCGGAGGGCGTGCCGCCCCTCTGAAGCGTTCACGGCGCAAACGTCCCTCGACCTTGCGGGCGACGTCGTTGATCTCCCCCCGCTTCTCGGCCTGCTCGAAGCGCGGGCGAGCCTCCGCCTCGACCTCGACGCCGCGACCGCCCTGGGTGTCATCACCAACCTGTTGTGCGGGACGGACACCAAGGTCGTCGACATCGAAGTGGTCACGGCGCTCACGCAGCTCGAGGCCGCCATCTCGGTGACGCTGAGCGCCGTTCTTCTCGGCGAGATTGGCGGCATCACGGTACGACTCGCGACAAGGGACAGCGGCGCCACCGATACAGCTCACTTCGAGATCCCACCTGACGGCTACGACCAGTTGCACGAAGTTGGCGCGGGTGACCTCGGGCTCTCCGGCCTCACCCCGAGTGTCACGACGTCGGGTCTAGCCGAAAGCGTGTTGGCCGGCCTCGGCCTCGATCTGGACGGCATCACGAGCGCGGTGCTCGCCGACATCGTGAGCCCGTTGCTGCTCGACCTGGATCAGCTCCTGCTCGGGCCGCTCTTGGACCTGCTGGGCATCAACGTCGCCGGCGCAGACGTCGCCGTACTACCGGAAGTCGTGTGCGGCCGGATGCGGCTCGTGGGCTAGTTCCCACGTTCCTTCGCCGAGGTCAGTGTGCCTGTCCACCTGTCCGGTGGACAGGCACACAACGCGCTCGGGTCGGCGCATCGTTCGGCGCCTTACGCCTCGGCGGCGGTCAGGCAGTGCACGATGGGTGCCGTACCGAGGCCCTCCGACGGACGCATGGCGAGCGCGGCGAGCGGCATCCACCAGACCGGTCTTGCCTCATGCGGTGTGACGGGCCGAGACCTGTGCGCGTGTCGTGTGCCCCGGGCGGGATTCGAACCCGCACTGGACGGATTTTGAGGCCGCCGCCTCTACCGGTTGGGCTACCGGGGCCAGGCGGACGATGGTACTGGCCCCTCGAGTTCGGCCGGTTCTGTAACGCGACCGCCACATTCGGGGTCGAAGCCGCACCCGCGTTCCCCCCGACCGCCTTCGAGGACCCGCATGACCACGCTCGACGCCCCGACTGACCGCTCGCTCTACGAGCAGTTCCGCTCCCTCACCGCCGAGGTGCTCGAAGTCGCCCTCGACCAGGTGACCGCGGGCGCGTCGTTCTCCGATGACCTGGGGGCCGACAGCCTCGATCTCGTCGAGCTGGTCGAGGCGATGGAGGAGGCGTTCGGCATCCGCATCGCCGACGAGGACCTGGTGGACGTCACCACGGTCGGCGAGGCGTTCGCCCTCCTCGGCGAGAGCGTGGTGGCCGCCTAGTCCGACCGGCCTGGGAGTGTCCGCCGGGGCGTGTGCACCAACTGAAGGCGCGTGCGCGAATCCCGATCATCGGGCGATTCACGCACGCGGCTTCAACTCACGCACACGCCTCGACGGCGGCAGGCACCGTCTGGCGGCAGCGGCGGCCGAGGCCAACCCCTACAC
>JBOHEE010000057.1:0-5039 GCA_050700895.1 Nitriliruptorales bacterium
ACGTGGTGTGCGGCTGGGCGAGGACAGATCGTCATCCGGCAAGGCGCGGCGAGCGCCGCGCAGCAGCGCTGCGCAAGCGAGTCCGCAACGCAGCCAGGGGCGATCTGGCCCGCCCAGGCGTGCGCCAGAGGTGGACACCAGCCTCCCTAGGCTCACCGTCCTCGCACGGCGAGGAGGAGCAATGGCGAGCGTCCTGTACGAGCGTGACGGCCGCGTCGGCCGCATCACGCTGAACCGTCCCGAGAAGCTGAACGCGATCGACGAGGCCATGCCCGGCGAGCTCCGCGCGGCGGTCGAGGAGGCGGACGGTGACGAGCGGGTCCACGTCATCGTCCTCGGCGGCGCGGGGCGGGCCTTCTCCTCCGGCTACGACCTCGAGCGGTTCGCCGAGACCCCGCGCCCGACGCTCGGCAGCCAGGACATGCCCTGGGACCCGGTCGACGACTACCGCTGGATGCGCGCGGCGACCGAGGACTTCATGAGCGTGTGGCGCAGCCTCACCCCGGTGATCTGCAAGGTCCACGGCTTCGCGGTCGCCGGCGGCAGCGACATCGCGCTCTGCGCCGACGTCGTGCTCATGGCCGAGGACGCACGGATCGGCTACCCGCCGGCGCGGGTCTGGGGCTGTCCGACGACCGCGATGTGGGTCTACAGGGTCGGCGTCGAGCGGGCGAAGCGGATGCTGCTCACCGGTGACCTCGTCGACGGGCGCGAGGCCGCCGCGATGGGACTCGTCCTCGAGGCGGTTGCGGCGGACGACCTCGATGCCCGTGTCGAGGAGCTCGCCGATCGCATCGCGACCGTGCCGAGCAACCAGCTCGCGATGCAGAAGCTCGTCTGCAACCAGGTCGTCGAGCAGATGGGACTCGGCACCACCCAGCGTCTCGCGACGCTGTTCGACGGGATCACCCGCCACACCCCCGAGGGCGTGGCGTTCAAGGCCCGCGCCGAGGAGGTCGGCTGGAAGCAGGCGGTCGCCGAACGCGACCGTGGTGGGCCGGAAGGAGAGAGCGGCCGAAGGAGGTGAACCACCGGACTCGCGGCTGGCGGTCCACCCACTGACCGACGTCCGGTTGCATGTCGGCACCCGGTCGGGCGCGGTCATCTCGGCAGCGAGTCGGTCCTCTCCGCTGCGACATCTGCGGGTCGTTCGGCTCGCCCCAGGTCGAGACGGCGAGCTTGCGCCACCCCCTGACCTCGCGCCCCTTCCTCGCCACGGCCTCTCCCGAACGAGCCGAGGCGCGAGACGAGGTCAGGAACGAACGGCGCGATCCTCGTCGCTGACCAAGCGTTCGCCGAAGAGCTTCTCGGACAGACCGGTCTCGTCCGCGTACTTGCAGATGCCGCCCATGAAGAACGGCCAGCCGGCGCCGAGCAGCAACCCGGTGTCGATGTCGCGGGGGTCGGCGACCACGCCCTCGTCGAGCATGGTCTTCGCCTCGTCCGCGGTGGCCTCGATCGCGCGCTGGCGGATCTCCTCCGCGCTCAGCGGCTCGCGGCCCTCCTCGACCTCGACCGCCGCGGCGACCGCGTCGTGGGGCTCGCGACCCTTGCTCCAGTCGTAGATCCCGTCGACGTCGAGGTCGGCGATCCGCCGGAAGCTCTCGTCCAGCGGGTAACGGTCGGGGAACGCCTCGTGGAGCGTCTCCGCGGTGTGGAAGGCGACCTTCAGCCCGACGAAGCCGAGGAGCTCGAGCGGGCCCATCGGCAGGCCGAGCTCCTTGATCGCGTCGTCGATCTGCGAGAACGGGTTGCCGTGCCGCAGGGCCTCCATGCAGGCGCCGTTGAAGCGCGTGAGGAGGCGGTTCACGATGAACGCCGGCGTGTCGGCGCAGAGCACCCCGGACTTCCGCAGCTGCTTGCTCACCTCGAAGGCAGTCGCGACCGCCGCGTCGCTCGCCGCCTCGGGACGCACGATCTCGAGGAACGGCAGCACCTGGACCGGGTTGAAGAAGTGGAAGCCGACGATCCGCTCCGGGTGGGAGAGGTCGGCGGCCATCTCGGTCACCGACAGCGACGACGTGTTCGTGGCGAGGACCGCGCCCTCGTCGACGATCGCCTCGACGTCGGCGAAGATCTGCTGCTTCAGGTCCATCTTCTCGATGACCGCCTCGAGGACGAAGTCGCTGCCCTCGATCGGCTCGTAGTCCGTGGTGTAGGTGACGAGGGTCTTGAGGAAGCGCTCCTTGCCGGGGCGGACCCTGCCCTTCTGCGCTGCCTTGTCGAGGTCGGACTCGATCGTCCGGCGGGCGTCGTCGAGGATCGACTCGTCGATGTCCTTCATGACGATCGGGACCTCGAGCCGCTGGAGGAAGAACGACCCGAGCTGCGCCCCCATGAGGCCCGACCCGACGATCGCGACCTTGCCGATCTTCCGCGGCTCGGCGTCGGGCCGCCACGGCTGCTTCTTGATGCGCTGCTGGGTGAGCTGGAAGGCGTAGACCGCGGACTGCGCCTGGCGGGCTGGCAGGAGCTCCGCGAGCGCGTTCTCCTCGCGCCGGTAGCCCTCGTCGAGGTCGCCGCCCTTCGCGGCGAACTCGATGAGGTCGATCGCGAGGTAGGGCGCTCGGGTCGCGCCGTGGACCTTGTTCTCGACGAGCTGCCGTGCGTTGCCGAGCGCTTCCTCGAGGTCGCCGTGGTCGGGGATCCTGGCCGGGATCTCCCGCCCGCCGGTGACGAGCTGCTCGAGGATGGCGAGCGAGTCGTCGACGAACTCGACCGGGTCGAGCAGCTCGTCGGCGAAGCCGAGCTCGAGCGCCTGCTCGGCGTTCAGCTGGCGGTTGTTGTCGAGCGCGTTGTGGACGACGACCTTCAGCGCGTTCGTCGCGCCGACGATCCGAGGTGCGAGCTGGGTGCCGCCCCACGCCGGCAGGATCGACAGGAACACCTCGGGGAACGCGATCGGACGCGCGCTGCGGGCCAGCGTGCGGCAGTCGCAGTGGAGGGCGATCTCGAGCCCGCCGCCCATACAGGCCCCGTTGATCGCCGCGAGCGTCGGGAACGGCAGGTCCTTCAGGCGCTTGAAGAGCGCGTGGCCCTGCTCGCCGGCTTCGCGGGCCAAGCCCTCGTCGGCGCCGGCGAAGCTCGTGATGTCCGCGCCGACCGCGAAGATGAACGGCTTGCCGGTCAGGAGCAGGCCCTTCACGTCGCTCTCGGCCTCGATCGCGTCGAGCGCGTCGCGGAGCGACTCGAGCGCCTGCTGGCCGAAGGTGTTCGGCTTCGTGTGGTCCTCGCCGTTGTCCATCGTGACGATCGCGAGGCGCCCCGCGGACGGCGAGTCGAACCAGCGCACCTTGAACCGCGTGTAGATGTCCTGGCTCATGTTCTGCCGACTGCCGCTGCCGCTACTCGAGTCGCTCATCACTCGTTCTCCCAGAGGATCGCGCAGCCCATGCCGAGCCCGACGCAGAGCGTCGTGATCCCGTAGCGCGCGTCGTCGTGCGTGTCGAGGCGGTGGGCGAGCTGCGCGGCGAGCCGCGCCCCCGACATCGCGAGCGGGTGGCCCATGGAGATCGCGCCGCCGTAGGGGTTCACCTTCGGGGTGTCGAGCGGCAGCCCGAAGTGGTCGAGGAACGCGACGCACTGGACCGCGAAGGCCTCGTTCATCTCGACCACGTCGATGTCGTCGATGGAGAGCCCGTTCCGCTCGAGGAGCCGGTCGGTCGCCGGGATCGGGCCGTAACCCATCGTCGCCGGGTCGACACCGACGAAGACGTAGTCGACGAGCCGCATCTTCGGACGGAGCCCCTTGCCCTCCGCGTACTCGCGGCTCGTGAGGAGCACGCAGCCCGCGCCGTCGTTCAGGCCGGCTGCGTTGCCGGCGGTCACGTGCCCGCCGGGGCGGAAGGGGGACCGCAGCGCCTTCAGGTCGTCCGTCGTCGTGCCAGGTCGGGGGTGCTCGTCCTCGGCGACGACCGCGAAGCCGTTCTCGGTCCAGACGGTCGTGCGGACCACGTGGCTGTCGAACACGCCCTCCGCGAGCGCCTTCGCCGTGCGCTCCTGCGACTGGAGCGCGTACTCGTCGGCGCGTTCGCGGGTGACCTCCGGCAGCTCGTCGTGGAGGTTCTCGGCGGTGTTGCCCATGACGAGGGCGGAGGCGTCGACGAGGCTCTCGGCGATGAAGCGCGGGTTCGGGTCGACCTCCGCGGCCATCGGGTGGTGGCCCATGTGCTCGACGCCACCGGCGAGGACCGCCTGCTGCGCGCCGACCCGGATCGCGTTCGCCGAGTTCACGATCGTCGTGAGCGCCCCGGCACACATCCGGTCGACCGCGTAGCCGGGCACGGTCCTGGGCAGGCCGGCGAGCATCGCGACGGACCGCCCCATCGTGAGCCCCTGATCGCCGACCTGCGCGGTCGCGGCGAATGCGACGTCGTCGATGTCGGCGGGGTCGAGCGCGGGGTTGCGCTCGAGGAGCGCGCGGACGGTCTTCACCGCCATGTCGTCGGCGCGGGTCTTCGCGTAGTAGCCGTCGGCCTTCGCGCGGCCGATCGGCAGGCGCACCCCGTCGACGTAGACGGCGTCTCTGAGCTCGGACATGGTGTTTCGGCCTTCCTCGTCGTTTCACACCCGGCGCCCGGGGGAAGACGTTCGACGCGCGGCGTTCGGGGACCTTCGGATGGCCGCACTCTTGCGCACGGAGGGCCACCCGCGCGAGCCGGCGGCCCCGGCCGCCCGTACCCGAGGATCGGTCGGGTCACAGGTCGGCCTCCTCAGCCGTCATGCGCCCGGCCGCCCGTACCCGAGGATCGGTCACCAGCCAGCGAGCAGGACCGTCCGGGTGCTCATCGCGTCCTCCCGTCGGGGCCCGCCGCCCCACCGCCCGTCGCGCACCCTCCTATGGTCCGCGATACTGCCAGGGCGGTGCAGCCCGAAGCGCCACCGCCGACGCGACGACGAGGTGCGGAGTGGAGTTCGACGGCCGGGAGATCCTGTGGAAGGCGCTCGCCGCCGGCGCCGCGGTGCTCGCGGCCGTCGTCGCGCGCAACGTCGTCACCTCCGGGTGGCGGCGGGCCGTCCGGGCCGACCCGCCGACGAAC
>JBOHEE010000058.1:0-5637 GCA_050700895.1 Nitriliruptorales bacterium
TCGCGCTCCGGTCGAGGGGCGACCCTGGAGACAGGCCGCCCCGATGTGACCCGGCGTCGTCCGACCTGACGAGAACCGGGACCAGGGGCGCGCTTCATCGGGTCACAACATCTTGGGGCTACCGAACGACGTGGCCGGCCGGGTCCACAGCGATCGCGCCCAGACCCGCGCACCCGGGGCAGGAACGAGACGTCGTGAGCTCATCACGCAGTTGACGACGGGCGCGCCGGACCTTGGCCTTGACCGCATCGACGGTGGTGCCGAGGTGGTCGGCGATGCGCTGGTTGGACCAGCCCTCGCCGACCCGCAGCCGCAGGACCTGCCGGTAGTCGTCGGACAGCCGGGCGATGGCCTGAGCGAGCAGGCAGTCCTGGACGAGGCGGTCGAGGTCGGCCTCGGGATCGCCGATGTGGGACGGAAACCGGTCGAATCGATGCTCCCCGTCGGGAGTCTCGGTGATGAACGTCCGGCGATCGCGGTCCCGGAGCTGGGTGCGGAAGGTGTCGACGCAGGTGTTGTGGGCCAGCCGGTAGAGCCAGGTGCTGAAGGCGGACTCGCCCCCGAACCGGGGGATGGAGCGGATCAGCCGCAACAGGATCTCCTGGACGGCGTCCTCGGCGGTGTCGCGGTCGAGGCTCATGCGGTGGGCGCAGGCGGCGATGCGGTCCTCGTAGCGGCGGACGAGCTCGTCCAGGCAGCCCTCGAGTTGGTCGCTGCAATGTGCGGCGAGCTCCTCGTCGGTCATCTCCAGCCAGCGACGGTCTCGCTCGTTCATGCGCTCGCCTCCCGGACGGGCTGGCCGTCGGCGGGGAGGGTGGCAAGGTAGGCGCGGGCGGCCTCAGCACCTTCGGTGAGCATCTCGTCGGTGCCGGAGAAGTCACTGAACCAGCGGTCGGTCCGGCAACGCATCGGCAGGTGGTGGATGGTGACGCCGGGGGGTGGGCAGGCGATCTCGGCCTGGGTCCGTCCCGTGGCCTGCAAGGTCAGGGACTGCACCAGGCAGTCGAGGTAGCTGGCCGGGCGGTTGCGGGCGACGCAGGGCTGCGCGACGTCGAGAACCCACAGCTCGGTGGCGCCCGCGCGGATCGCCGCCGCGATGGGCACGGGCGCCAGCACCCCACCATCGACGAGCAGGTCGTCGCCGTAGGCGACCGGCGGGTAGATCCCCGGGATCGCGGCGCTGGCGGCGACGAGGTCCACGACCGGCCCGGCGGAGAAGTCGCGTTCCTGGCCCGAGAGGAGATCGACGGCCACGACGACCGTCGGCACCGCCGCGTCCTGAAGCCGGGCCATCGGGGCGTGCCGGGCGATGAACCGTCGCAGCGCGGTCGGCGCGTACAGATGGTCACGTCGCCGCAGCGCGTTGACCACGCGCCGCCCCAGCCGCTCACCCACGATGTCCCGTGCGGTCATCGTGCGCCACACCTCGACCAGCTGACGTGCCCGCTCGGGCGTCGGTCCGCTCGCCAGGAACACCGCGTTCAGCGCCCCGGCGGAGGTCCCGACGAGCAGGTCGAACTCGAGGCCGTGCTCGATCAGCGTCCGGACCGCTCCGGCCTGCATCGCGCCGCGGTTGGCCCCGCCGGAGAGCACCAGCGCACGCCGGGTGGGCACGGCTGCCTCCGGGTCAGGCGGCGCAGCAGGACAGCTTGGCGACGTCGCGGTCGAAGGTCTGGGCCGCGAGCTTGAGCCCTTCGACCATGGTCAGGTAGGGGTGGAAGGTCGCGGCCAGCTCGGCGGTGGTCATGCCCTGGCGGATCGCGATGACGGCGGTCTGGATGACCTCCCCGCCGGCGTCAGCGAGCACCGACGCGCCCAGCAGCCGGTCGGTGCCACGATCGGCGACGAGCTTGACCAGCCCGCGGGTGTCGCGGTTGACCAGCGCCCGCGGGACGTGCTCGAGCGGGAGCAGGCTGGTCTTGACGTCGTGGCCCTGCTCGCGCGCCTGAGCCTCGGTGAGCCCGGCCGAGGCGATCTGCGGGGCGGTGAAGGTGACGCGCGGCAGGCCGGTGTAGTCGACCTCGCGCCCCGCCCCGGCCAGTGCGTTGTCGGCGGCGAGCGCCCCGTGGTGGGCGGAGACGTAGACGAACTGTGGCGACCCGGCGACCACGTCGCCGGCGGCCCACACGCGCGGGTTCGACGTGCCCAGCGAGCCGTCGACCACGATCGCCCCGCGCCCGTCGACCTCCACCCCGGCCGCGTCGAGGCCGAGCCCGTCGGTGTTGGCACGGCGGCCGGTGGCGACCAGGATCTCGTCGACCTCGACCACGACCTCGGCGCCGTCGACCTCGGCGACGATGCGGCGGAGGTCGCCGTCGGACTCGACACGGGTGATGGCGGCGCCGGCGTGGACGGTGGCGCCCTCGTCGACCAGGTACTGGGTCATCGCGTCGGACACCTCGGGCTCCTCGAACGGGGCGATCCGCTCGGCGACGTCGAGGAAGGTCACCTGGCTGCCGACGTGGGCGAAGAACTGGCCCAGCTCGAGCCCGATCGCGTTGGCGCCGATCACGGCCAGCCGTGCCGGGACCTCCTTCAGCTCCAGCGCCGTGGTCGAGGTGAGGTGACCGGCGTCCTCCAGCCCCGGGATGGGCGGGGCCCAGGCGGACGCGCCGGTGGCGACCAGGAACGCGCGGGCGCGCACCCGGCGACCGTCGACGTCGATCGTGTCGGGGTCGACGAACCGGGCGAAGCCGTGGAGCACGTCGAAGCCGTAGTCATCGACCAGGTCGACGTACTTGGCCTGGCGCAGCGCGTCCACCAGCTCGTCCTTCTGCGCCACGAGCGCCGCGAGGTCGACCCCGTTCGCGGTCACGTCGATCCCGGCGAACGGGTTGGCGGCGACCTGGCCGCGGAGCTCGCCCGCACGCAGCAGCGCCTTGGACGGCACGCAGCCGACGTTCACGCAGGTCCCGCCGATCGTGGCGGCCTCGACCAGCGCGACCGTCCGACCGGCGTCGGCGGCCGTGATCGCGGCGGCGAACGCGGCCGAGCCGGCCCCGATCACCACCAGGTCGTAGTCCGCATCTTCGGCCGTCGGGGCCGGGCCCGCGCCGGACGGCTCTGCGCCGGTCACCATGTGCAGCTCGCGCGGGGTGTACCCGGAGGCGGTGACCGCGTCACGCAGCGCATCCTCGGCGACCCCGTCGGGGAGCGAGAACCGAGCCTCGCCAGCGCGCCAGTCCGCCTGCACGTCCTGCGCGCCCGCGCCGGACAGGGCCGAGGCGACGTGCCGCTCGCAGCTGTCGCACGTCATGCCCTGGACGTCGAGGACCACCTGGTTCGCCATGTCGCTGCTCCTGCGCGCTCGGTGGAGGCATCCAGCCTCTGGACCACGAACAGTATCTGTTAAAACGTATTCGTCAAGCCGCCCACTTAGCTATCGCTTGAACCGATACGCTACCCTGCGTCTTCCCGCACCTTCAGGAGGTCACCGTGGGTCGCCCCGGCATCGTCACCGCCGAACCGATCGCGCTCCCCGAGCACGAGCTGCTCGCGCGCGTGTTCCGCACCCTCGGGGACGCGACCCGGCTGCGGCTTCTGGAGACCCTGCTCGAACGCGGTGAAGCGACCCAGAGCGAACTCGTCGAGGCGGTGGGCGCCCCCCAGCCACGCGTGTCGGAGCACCTCGGCTGCCTCGCGTGGTGCGGATTCATCACCGCCGAGCGCGACGGCCGCACCGTCACCTACCGCGTCACCGACCCCCGTGGGCAACGGTTCCTCGCGATGGCCCGCGAGTTCCTGACCGAGAACGCCGTCGCCGTGGGCTGCTGCACCATCCTCGACGACGGCCACTGACGCGATGCGATGCCGCGGGCGGCGCGACCGAACCGGCGGGCGCCACACCGCCACCGCAGCGGCAGCGACCGTGGCCATCGTGCTGGCCGCATGCAGCAGTCCTGCAGCCGCCCCCTCCCCCGCCGCGCCCGCCGGTCAGCCGGTGACGGGCACCTTCGAGGAGGCCGCACTGATCGCCCTCGGCGAGATGTTCCGCGTCTACGGCTCGGGTGCCGACCCGCTCCCCCTCGAGGTCACCGGCGAGATCGACACCCACGGCGGACAGCCGGTCTGGCGGGTCGACGGCACCTACGAGGTCACCGTCGAAGGCGAGCGCCGGGCCGACCGGTGGACGCTCTGGATCGGCCCGACCCAGGACGCAACCCTGACCGTGCTCGCGACCGAGCGGTCCGACTTCGCGCCCACCAGTTGAATCCGCCGTTTCGTTGGCACGGCGCAACTCGGCTTCTCACGCTTCATCTCCACCAACTCGTTTGAGGTCGGACCGGACCGGGTCGGCGACCCTCGTCGGTCTCGGCACGACGGACCCACGACCGGACCGTCTCCGCCTTCGGACCGAGCTTCTCCGCGACCGAGCAGATCGCTTTCCACTGCGAGCCGTACTCGTGGCCGCGATCCAGCACCATCCGCACCGCACGCTCGCGCAGCTCGTCGGGGTGCTTCCCGTGGCAAGGAGTGGGGACACACCGAGCCGGCAGTAGCAGCCGTCGACGTCGGCCAGTGCTTCGGCCCGTTCGAGGAGGCGTCGCAGCTCGTCGCGGGCCTGCTGCATCTGGTTGATGCGCCGGCCGATCTCGTCGATCCGGTCGCGGGCGACCTGCACCACGTAGCCACAGGGACGTTCGTCGCGTTCCCGCAGGGCCAGGATCTCGGCGATCTCGTCCAGCTTCAGGTCGAGCTCGGTGGCGCGACGGATGAACGCGAGCCGCTCGACGTCCTCGGGGGTGTAGTCGCGGCAGCCGGCGCGGTGCGCGCCGGTTCGGGCAGCAGCCCGATCGACTCGTGGTAGCGGACGGTCTTGGGGTTCACGCCGACGTGGTCGGCGAGCTCACCGATCAGCATCGTCGGCCTCCCGCTCCAGCGCCCGCTCGGCGACGTCGCGTTCCATCAGCCCCAACAGCGTCCCGTCGGAGCGGGTGACCAGCACAGCGTCCACGTCCACGTTACGCATCCGCTCCAGCAGCGGGGGGACTTCCTCGCTGGGGCGGATCGTGGTGGGGCCCTCATGCATGACCTGCGTGACGGGCTGGTCATCGTCGCCGTCGAGGGCGCTGCGGTTGAGCCGTCCCATCACCACGTCGTGGGCGTCGAGGACGACCAGCATCCCGTACCGGCTGGCGTCCAGATCGGCGGCCACGGTGGCGAGCCGGTCATCGACGCTGCAGGTCGCCACGTCGGTGGTCAGGTGGTCGCCGGCCAAGATGGCGTGCCCCTCGTGGGGCAGCCCGAACGCGAGCCAGTCGGCCTTGCCGGCCACGTAGTCGTAGGCGTCGAACCCGAGCATCTCGAGCCGCCACGCGGCTCGCGGGCTCATGTCTCACTGGTAGTCGTTGCAGTAGACGATCACCGGCCGGGCACGATCGAGGCTGGCCTGGATCTGCTCGAGGTTCCAGCCCTTCAGCGGCAGGTGGACCGCGCCGGGCAGGTGCGCCCAGTCGTACTCGGCCCGGGGCAGGACCTCAGCGACGATCGCGTCGTGGTCCTCCACGAGTCCCCGGACCTCGTCTCGTCCGATGAAGCTGGGCATCTCTACCGTCCTCCGTCTGGCCATGTCAGGAACGGGGCGTCGACCACCGCGCCGGTGTCCTGTAGCTGCAGCACCCCGGCGTCGACCGCGCG
>JBOHEE010000059.1:0-2245 GCA_050700895.1 Nitriliruptorales bacterium
AGACCGACATCATCGCGGAGTCCACACCGAAGAGGCACTACTACTTCAAGAGCCTTCGCGGCTCGCGTCGCTTCGAGCTCGAGCTCGAGCCGTTGGTGCTGGCATTCATGGCGCCGCCCGGAGGAGAAACCTTGGACGAGACCCGCCGCCAGGTTGAAACACTTATCGATCGGTACGGCGATGCGTGGACGCGCGAATGGCTTCGCCGCCGGAGTCTGGAAGCGTGGGCCGGCCGACTCGACCTACAGGGAGGAGACGACGATGAGAATGTCGCGAACGCTGCGTAGCGGTTTCCTGGTGGTCACGTGTGTGCTGGGCGTTGAAACGCCCACGCCGGCGTCCGCGCAGTGGACGGTGATCGATCCGTCCAACTTGGCCCAAAATATCTCGCAGGTGGCCAAGTCGATCGAGCAGATCAACAACCAGCGGATGCAGATCGACTATCAGCTGCAGGCACTGAAGAAGCTCGGCAACCCGACGTGGGGAGACATTCGTCCGCTCCTCCAGCAGCTCAATCAGCTGATGCAGCACGGACAGGCGCTCGGCTACTCGCTCGCGAACCTCGATCAGCAGTTCCGTGAAACGTTCCCCGGCTGGCAGGCCGCCTCGACCAGCCTTTCGCTTCCCGGCGCCCAACGCGTGCAGGCGGAACGAACGCTCGAGACGATGCGCGCCGCGCTGAATGTGCTCAACGAGCATGCCCGGCAGTTCGCGGCAGGTCAGGCAACGCTCGCTTCAATCAAGGCACAGATGCCGGGCATCGAAGGCACGCAGGAAGCACTTGAACTCCAGACGACACTGAACGCGTTTGTGGCCGACGAGATCGGTCTCCTTAGGCAAACGGTCACAACGCAGGCCAATATTCAGGCGATCTACAGCGCCTACCTTGTCAATCGGGAGGCGGAGATGCGCGCGAACTTCGAGGTGATGATGGACCGGATGACGGTGCTCCCGCCGCCGTCCCGCCGCGACTTCAGCCTGAGGATCCAACCATGACCACGACTTCGAACTGGCCAGTCATCCTGCTCTGCTGCTCCGCCATCATTGGGTGTGCGGCGAGTAATGAGGATATCGCGAACGGCGACGATGCGCTCGAAGCGTTGGCCGTGCCGCACCGATCGGAACGGTACACGACCACCTACTGGAGGCACACGCGGGCGGACGATCGGGAGTTGTGGGCGGCAGCCGTCGACTACTGTGAGGACAAGCGAGCCGACTACCCGAACTGCGAGGCCGTTCGCCACGTGGACATGATGGAACGAATGACCCGACTTCCGGAGGAACGCCCAGATACGTTCAGCCTCAGGATATCACCGCCGCCCGCGCGCGATACAACGCCGCGCTGACCGCGGTTGTGCACCGCTAACGCTAAACGCCTCTGATCGCAGATGGTGGAGAAGCGCAACGCCGCCGCGCAGCGGCGAAACGTATGGCCGCTGTGCGTAGCGACGATCGCCGTGCTTGCGTTCGGAATGCTGGCGATCGCTCCGAATCTGGTCGCCCAGACGCCGCCATCCGGCGCGCTCGATCAGATCGCGCTCGAGTACCAGCTGGCGTCCCGAGGTTGGCTCGGGCGAGTGCTCGCGGTTACGACCAACCTCTTCTTCTGGCTCGCACTGATCGAGTTTGTCATCGCGGGCCTGATGTACATGATCGCGACGCCGCAAGCACGCGAGGCGGCGGCAGGACGCTTGCTCGTCAAGATCATGCTGATCTCGTTCGTTTACATGCTCATCACACAGTCCAGCTACTGGCTCGTGCGCCTGATCGACAGCTTTGCCGGTGTGGGAGAGTACGCCACCGGACGCTTCATGAGTCCGTCGGATATCGTCGCCTACGGAACCGTTCTGTCGGGTGAAATCCTGGATTCGGTGGATACCATGGGCATGATCACGAACCCGCCCGTCGTCATCTACATCGCCTTCACAGCGCTCCTGGTGCTGATCAGCTACATCCTGATCGCCGTTCAGGTCGTGATCACACTCGTGCACTCTTACATTCTGCTGTCGGCCGGCATCTTCTTCCTGGCATTCGCCGCCTTCCGTGCGACCGTGTCGTTCGCCGAGAACTACCTGCTCGCGTGTGTGCACGCGGGTGTCAAGCTGATGATCCTCCACTTCGTCGTCGCGCTCGGCGAGCCATTGACACGCAGATGGGCCGAACTGCTCGCCAACGACCGCTTTCTCAGCACGGACTACGGACCGATCATCGAGGTGCTCGCTGGCGTGACCATCCTGGCCTTCAT
>JBOHEE010000060.1:0-14475 GCA_050700895.1 Nitriliruptorales bacterium
GCTCGAACCTCGTCCTCGCCGGCGCGTCGGCGCTCGTCGCGAGCCGCGCCCTCGGCCTGGTGTGGCGATGAGCGTGATCGGCGGGGTCGACATCGGGGCGACGTCCACCGAGGCGGTCGCCTACGACCACGCCTGGCACCCGCTCGCGAGGTCCACGGCCGCGACCGGGCGCGGGGGAGACGGTGCGCGGGACACGGCCCTCGAGGTGCTCGAGGCGGTCGCCGCCGACCTGGCCGGCCTCCCGGTGGAGCGCATCGGCGTCGGCGTCCCCGGGTCCGTCGACATCGTGCGGGGCGACGTCTCCCTCGCGGTCAACCTCGGACTGGGAGAGGATCGCTTGCCGCTCGGCGACGCGCTCGCCGCGGCGACCGGGGTGCCGATCACGGTCGAGAACGACGTTCGCGCGGCCGCCGTCGGCGCCTTCGAGAAGCTGCGCGCCACCGGCAACCCGGTGAACGATCTCGCCTTCCTCGGGATCGGAACCGGGATCTCCGCCGGCCTCGTCCTCGACGGCCGCCTCCACCGCGGACGTGACGGCATGGCCGGCGAGATCGGACACGTCATCGTCGCCCCCGGCGCGGGGCCCTGCGCGTGCGGGCTCGACTCGCCGTTCTCGACGAGCACGCAGATCATTTCGCGCGGGGCCCTGCGCGTGCGGGCTCGACGGTTGCCTCGAGGTCGTCGCCTCCGGGACGGCGATCGCGCGCCTGTGGCCGAGCGCGAACGGCGAGCCCACACGAGATCTGTTCGAGGCGGCCGAGCGGGGCGATCCGCGGGCCGTCGAACGGTCGACTGCCGTCGCGGGTCACCTCGTCACGGCCGTCCACTGGTTGCGCGCCGGGCGGGGCGAGCGGCGTCACCCTGTTCCGCTTCCACAACGTCGGCCCCGCAGCGGAGGTCCGCGCCCTCGATGTGGTCGTCCTCGGCGGCGGCGTGGGGACGAGCGAGAGCCCCCTCCTCCGGGCCATCCGGTCCCGCATGGAGGAGATGGGGGAGCGGTCATACGACCTCGTCGTCGTCGGGACGATCGACGCGGCGCGGGATCCGGACCAGGCGAAGCTGGTCGGGGCCCTGCTCGAGACCGGGGTGCCGACGGTGACGGTCGCGCTGCGCACGTCCTGGGATCTCGGCGCCTACCCGGCGGCGACCACCCACGTGTGCGCGTGCGGCATCCTCTGGCCGACGATGGCGGCGCTCGCGGACGCGCTCTTCGGGGCGGTGGAGTTCCGCGGCCGCCTGCCGGTTACGCTCGCGAACCTCTACGAGCGCGGGCATGCAGCATGACGAACACAGATGCGGGGGAACTCCACCTCACCGGCGGGCAGGTCCTCCTCGACGGTGAGCTCCGACCGGCGGACCTGGTCGTGCGCGACGGCGTCGTCGCCGAGATCGCCCCGCCGGCTCCCGGAGGGCCGCACGAGCCGTCGGACGGCGCGAGCGTTCTCGACGTCGCTGGACAGGTCGTGGCGCCCGGCTTCGTCGAGCTCCAGATCAACGGCGCCCACGGGCACGACTTCACCTCCGACCCGACGTCCGTCTGGCGCGTCGGCGCCGAGCTGCCCGCCCAGGGGGTCACCGCGTTCCTGCCGACGATCGTCAGCTCTCCCGGGGAGGTCGTCTCGCGGTCCTTCGTCGTGTTCGCGGCCGGCCCACCGGCGGGCTACCGCGGGGCGCGCGTGCTCGGGCTCCATCTCGAGGGGCCGATGCTGTCGCCGAACCGGCGGGGCGCGCACAACCCGAGCCAGTTCCGCCTCCCGTCCTTCGATCTGATCGCCGGGTGGGAGCCGTCGGCCGGGGTCCGGCTGGTCACGCTCGCGCCCGAGCTGCCTGGCGCCGCCGACGTCACCCGCGAGCTCGTCTCGCGCGGGGTGGTGGTGTCGGCGGGGCACTCGTCGGCCAGCTTCGAGCAGGCACGCGACGGGTTCGCCGCGGGCATCACGCTCGGCACCCACCTCTACAACGCGATGCTGGGGTTCGGCCACCGCTTCCCCGGACTCACGGGGGCGCTGCTGGCCACGCCAGGGGTCCCCGCGAGCGTCATCGCGGACGGCGTCCACGTCCACCCCGGAGCCATCGAGATGGCGTGGCAGGCGAAGGGTCCGGAGGGACTCGTCCTCATCACCGACGCGATCGCCGGAGCGGGTCGGGGCGACGGCTCGTTCCGTTTCGGTGACTACTACGTCGAGGTCGAGAACGGCCGCGCGACCCTGCCGGACGGCACGCTCGCCGGCAGCGTCCTGACCCTCGACGTCGCGCTCCGCAACCTCGTCGCCGCGACCGGATGCAGCCTCGCCGATGCGCTGGCGACCGTGACCTCGACCCCGGCCGACGTCCTCGGCGAGGGGCAGGTGGGTCGTATCGAGGTCGGCCTCCCCGCCGACCTCGTCGTCCTGGACGCCGACCTCCGGGTGACGACGACCCTGGTGGCCGGCGAGGTCGTGCACGACGATCGTGAGCCGTTCGAGCAGGATGTCGCCCCGACGGCTCACGATCCAGGCTCCGGGAGCACCTGATGGGGGTCCGCGAGGAGCTCCACGAGCAGCCGAAGTCCTTGGCTCGCCTCCTCGATCAAGGGGTCGGCCCGGTCCGCGACGCCGCCACGATCCTCGCCGACCCCGATGTCGACCACGTCGTCATCGTCGCCCGTGGCACCTCGGACAACGCGGCCCGCTACGCGCAGTACGCGTGGGGCGCGAACAACCGCCTTGCGGTCACCCTGGCGACGCCGTCGCTCTTCGGGCCGTACGGGCGACCGGTCGACCTCACCGGCGCCGCGGTCGTCGCGATCTCCCAGTCAGGGGCGTCCCCCGACCTCCGTGCCGTCGTCGAGGCGGCCACCGCCCAGGGTCGTCGGACGGTCGCGATCACGAACACGCCCGACTCGCCACTGGGCCACGCCGCGTCCTGCGTCGTCCCGCTGTTCGCCGGCGAGGAGCGCGCCGTCGCGGCCACGAAGACCTACAGCGCGGAACTCCTCGCGGTGGCGATGTTCGCGGTCCTCATGCGGGGCGGTGACCTCGGGGAGGTCGCAGAGCTCCCAGGTCTCGTCGCCAGGGCCCTCGCCGTCCCCGGCGTCGACGAGGCCGCCGCCCACCACGCCGACGCCGACGACTGCGTCGTCCTCGGCCGCGGCTGCCACCTCGCGACCGCGCACGAGTGGGCGCTGAAGCTCCAGGAGCTCGCCGCGGTCGTCGCGCAGCCGTGGTCGACCGCGGACTTCGCGCACGGGCCGATCGCCGTCGTCGACGAGGGCTTCCCGGTCCTCGCGGTCTCCGCGCAGGGTCCGCTCCACGGACAGGTCGTCGAGCTCGTCCGCCGACTGCGGACCGAGCGCGGGGCGGACACGACCCTCGTCAGCGACGCCGACTCCGACGCAGCCGTCAGTGGAGATGACCCGACCGCCACGGCCGATCGCGTCATCGCGATCCCCGGAGCGGCCCCGGAGTGGCTCACCCCGGTCGTCGTCGCCCCGATCATCCAGCGGTTCGCGATCGCGTTCGCGGCCGCCCGGGGGCTGGATCCCGACGAGCCCCGCGCCCTCACGAAGGTCACCCGCACCCACTGACGGCGATCGTGAGCCGTTCGAGCAAGATGTTGCCTGGATGGCTCACGATCCGGGTCTCTCAGAGCGCGTACGGCCCCTGCTCGCCGGTCCGGATGCGCACGACGGTCTCGACCGGGGTGACGACCACCTTCGCGTCGCCGACCTCGCCGGAGGCGGCCGCGTCCTGGAGGGCGTCGAGGATCTCGTCGACCCGCGCCTCGAAGCAGAGGACCTCGACCCGGAGCTCGGGGGCAGACTCGACCTCGTACTCGGCGCCGCGGTAGGTCTCGGTCTGTGCCCGCCGGCCGTCGACCCCCTGGACCTCCGAGACCGTCATCCCGGCGACGCCGACCTCGCGGAGGACCTCCTGCACCGCCTCGATCTCGTGCGGCTGCACGAAGGCGGTCACGAGCCTCACCGGCGGGCCCTCCTGTCATCCGCTGACGGCTGCGGGCTCACGAAGCGCCATCGAGAGGCGAGCCAGGGAGCCGAGCTGCTCGAGCTCGCTGTCACGGAACCGGGGACCGAAGCTCCGCGCAACGACCAGCGCCTCGTCGGGGCTGCCGTACGGCGCGGCGGCGACGGCGAGCCCGTGGACGCCCGTGCGCCAGGCCGGCGGCATCCAGAGGGCCGACTCCAGCCGTCGCGGCCTCGAGAGCGGGAGCCACGGCGTCTCGACGTTCGCGAAGGACAGGGCGCCCGGGCTCGCGGCGACCACGATCGGCTGGGGGTCGCGGGCGCGGACGACCGCGCACCAGCTCGCCGGCAGCGCGTCGGGCAGACCACGGACGAGCACCTCCGTCACCGATCCCTGCGCCTCGGCCATCGCGGTCGCCAGCGCGATCGGCGAGCGGCCGACCCGCCGGCCGCCGAGCGGGCGCAGGACCTCGACGATGACCCCGTCGAGCTGCTCGAGGTCACGGCGGAGGCTGTGGAGGTCGTCGCCCTCGAACTCGACGACGAGGTCGTCGACGGCGATGGCGCCGTCGACCCCGATGACGTCGAGCGAGCGGATGTCCACGTGGAGCCTGCCGAGGTGGGCGGCGATCGCCCCGAGCGCGCCGGGACGGTCGGGCAGGGAGAGCCGCATCCAGCACCGCATCAGGTCACGTCCTCCGGTTCGGCGACGTCGCCGACGGTAGGGAGGGTCTGTTGCAGTCAGGTTCCGGGGACGCAACAACCCAACGAACATTGCCTCCCCGTACCTCTCGGCGGAGGCCGCATGACCTGGTGTCCCTTCGACGCCTTCCCCGGGCGTCGGCTCCGGTCGGGTGCCGAGACGCTGCCCGCACAGCGCCGTGGCTCTGGGCGCGCTTCGGATGGCGGGGTGTTGCCGGGCATAGTGTCGGTGGCACCGCGCTCAGCCTGTCCAAGGCTTGGTAGAACGCGTCTGGCGAGCAAGGGCGCTGCGGCGTGGTGCACGCGCGAACGTGGCGGTCCAGGAGGGGTTCCATGACCGACGAGGCCGACGTTTCCCGCTCGGTGACGGCCACTCGTGAGGTGGCCGCCAGCGCCGAGGTGATCTTCGACCTGATCGCAGACCCGTCCCAGCAACCGCGGTGGGATGGCAACGACAACCTTGCCGAGGCGCCCATGGGGCAGCGCGTCCATGGCGTGGGGACGTGTTCACCATGGTGCTGACGGGGGACAGCGTCCGCGAGAACCACGTCGTGGAGTTCGAGGAGGCTCGTCGTATCGCGTGGCGGCCGGCCGATCCGGGGCAGCGACCGGCCGGTCACCTCTGGCGGTGGGAGCTCGAGCCTGCGGGGGAGTCGACAACGAAGGTGACGCACACCTACGACTGGTCGCAACTCACGGACGAGAATCGCTTCGCCCGCGCCCGGCCACGACGTCCGGGATGTTGCAGGCATCTCTCGACCGGCTTGCCGACCTGGCGGAAACAGGATCCCGGTTGCGCACGTGAAGCGTGCAGCCGGCGCCGAAGGCCTGAACGCACGTGCCAGGCAACCGTGGTTGTGCGTGTCGGGGCCTCGTGGCTCACGCCGCGCCAAGCAACTCGTCGACGGCGAGGCGGGCACGGTCGAGCGCCGTTCGGTCATCGTGCAGCATGAACGCGGCGTTGGCCGCCGTGACGACGGCGTTGAGCTTGAAGGCGAGCTGCGCCGGATCGGTGTCGGCCGGCAACTCCCCGAGCTCGCTCGCCTCGGCGGCGAGCCGGTTCAGCATCGCCATCCACTCGCGCTGGTGCGCGGCGATTCGGTCGCGGACCGGACCCGGCCTCATGCTCATCTCCGGGGCGGTCGAGGCGTAGAAGCACCCTCCGGGAAAGACGCGCTGGTCTACGTAGTCGAGAAACCGCATGCACACCGCCCGGAGCCTCTCGACGCCCCGAGGCGCGGCGAGTGCAGGGCGGGTCACGGCCTCGACCATGATCTCGCGGGCCGTGTCGATGGTCGCGAGCTGGAGGTCCTGCTTCGAATCGAAGTGGGCGTAGAGACCGCTCTTGCTCATGCCGGTCGCCTCGGCGAGACGACTGATGGACAAACCCTCCAGGCCCTCGACGGTGGCGAGACGGGCCGCCTCGTTCAGGATGCGCTCCCGGCTGCGTAGTCCGTCGGCGCGCATGCGCCGTCGAGTGGTCGTGGCCGTATCCGACGCCATCCAGCCTCCCGATCTCGGCGCGACGCTTGACAAGATAGCACGATCGGTCGTATGTTGTGTTAGAAAGAACGATCGGTCGTTCTTCGGAGCCAATGTGTCAAAGCATCCTCTGGCCCTTCAGCCGCCTCCGGAGCCCCGCACGATCGAGTGTGCGGACGCCGGAGTGATCCGCCTCGTTCCGTCGCGCGGGGAAAGGAGGGGGCTGCTCGCGCGAGCGCGGCGCGCGTGGCGCAGAGGGAGGCGGCGACGCGACGAGTCGCGGGTGGTCCGCCGGTGGCTGGCCACCCACCCGCCGTCACTGGGCAGAAGCACGGGTGCTAGATGCTGATCGGAAAGGAAGGTTGCGGATGGTGACGGCAGCGGCATTACGGGCACCGATCACAGAGGCGGCAAAAATTCGCCGCGCGCACGTGGTCACAGGCTTGCTTGTGTTGTGGATGACGCTCGGCACGTACCTCGATGGATGGGCTCATACCCATCTGATCTCCACGCAGGAAAGCTTCCTTACCCCTTGGCACGGCATCCTGTATTCGGGCTGGCTCGGCGCCGCGGTGTGGATCTACCTCCATCGCGACCTGCCCGGCTACGGCTTCGGATTGATCGGCGCGATTGCGTTCGGCGTGGGCGGCATCTTCGACTTCGCCTGGCATACGGCATTCGGGATCGAGGTCGACATGGAGGCAGTGATTAGCCCTCCGCATCTTCTCCTTGTTGCGAGCCATCTATTGATCATCTCGACGCCCTTGCTCGCGCTGTGGAATTCGGAGATCCCGCGCCGGACCGGATGGCGCGAGTTCACACCGGTCGCGTTGTCGCTCATCGCCGGAGTCGCGCTCGTGAGCTTCATCACGCCATATGGGTCCCCGTTCAACGACTACCTGCCTAGCACTCAGTTCTCGCAAGGCACCTTCGGACCCGAGACGCGTCTCCGTCTCGCGCAGGAGGCCGGAGTGGTTACCTTCTGGGTCTCGACGTTGATCTATGTGACGCCGCTCCTCGCCATACTGAAAAGATGGCGTCCCCCATTCGGTACTGCAACCCTCGTGATCGGCTTATCCGCCGTCGGCGTCATGATCGTCGACCCACTCCTGCTAGGAGCCCCCGTCCTTGCGCTGCCGGGCCTCGCCGCGGGCTTCTTCGCCGACGTCCTCATCGCCGAGCTCAATCCCGGGCCCGAACGCAAGAGGTCGTTCCTCGCCCTTGGAGCCTTGACACCTCTACCGATCGTGGCGCTGAGCCTGCTTGCGGTCGAACTCGAGTGGGGGCTGGGGTGGAGTGTGAACTTCGTCACCGGCTCGATGGTCATTGCGTCGCTCGTCGGATTCGGACTCGCCCTTGCCTTGTCGGTTCCGGAGAGAAGAGAGGTGACCGCGTGAGGCTTGCGAACTCGCTCCTCGTGCTGAAGGCGACCGTGGCCGCGACGAGGTTCTTCGGACGCCACTCCGCGCGCCTCGCGGGCGCGGCCGCCTACTGGCTGTGGTTCGTGCCGTGGAGGATTCCTGTCAGCGATCGTGGATTGCAGAAACAAGCGCGTTGGTTGGAACCAACGCAGCCGTTCGTCTTGAGAACGAGCGTGGGTCGCATTGCGGGGTTTGTGGCCGGAGACGGGCCCACCGTCATGCTGGCTCACGGATTGGGCGAGCGCGGCGCGAGCCTCGGCGGATTTGTCGCTCCACTCACGGACGCTGGCTTCAGGGTGGTGGGCCTCGACCTTCCCGGACACGGGGGCAGCAGTGGGCAGACGACGAATCCCATCGTCATGGCTGCCGCTCTGCGCGAGGTCGCCGACCATTTGGGTGATGCCCACGCGATCGTCGCCCATTCGCTCGGTGCGAGTGCCGCGCTTTGGGCGATGAACGACGGTCTTGTAGTGAACCGCGCGGTGTTGATCGCACCGACCGTAGACATGGGCTACGCGATGGAAACGTTCGAGTTCCTGTTTGGGTTGCCGCCGAAGGCGATCGCCGGCCTGAAACGCAAGATCGAGCGGCGCTACGGCCCGACCATATGGCGGGACCTCCGCGGCGAGCACCTTGCGACGAACGTCGAGACGGCTGGTCTTGTTTTCCACGATCCCGACGATCCCCAGGTTCCGTTCGCAGGATCGGAGCGGCTCGTACGCGCGTGGCCGGGCTCAAAGCTGATCCAAGCGCCTGGGCTGGGGCATGGAGCGATTACGCGCGACCCTTCGGTGATCGAGCGCGCGGTGACGTTCGTGGCGCAGCCCGCGCTGAAGCCGGCGAGTGCGTCTGCCGAGGCGGTTCGGCGCGGATGAGGGCAACAAAGTTGGATCTCGTCGGCCGACAGCCTTCCTCGGAATGCGCCTGACCTAACACTGGTTCCCGACGGTCCTCCGATTGAACGGGAGATCACGACATGCCGCTCGGTTGCGGAGACTCTGGGGTCAGGCGGGGGTCGCGAAGCCGAGGAGGCCGGGGAGGACGGTGCCGAAGAGGTAGCCGGCGGTGCCGGCGGCCGCGGCCAGCAGGACGATCTCGAGCCCGGACCACAGCCAGAAGCGGTGCGTCCAGCGGCTCTTCACCGCCCCGACCGCGAAGAGCACCGCGGCAGTCAGGCCGGTCGCCCAGCCGAGCGCCACGAGGCCGCTGCCGAACAGGAAGGGGAGGATCGGTATCGCTCCGCCGACGGCGAAGGACGCGCCCATGAGCAGCGCCCCCCGCAGGGGGGTGCCCTTCGTCTCGTCGCCCTCGTCGTAGGCGAGCCCGAGCTCCTTCGAGATCATCGTGGCGAGCAGCGACTCCGGGTAGCGTCCCAGGATCTCCGCGACGTGCCGGGCGTCGGCCTCGTCCATCCCCTCCTCCATGAACATGTACGCGACCTCGGCCTGGGACTCGAGGGGGCGCTCCGCGACCTCCTCCCACTCGTCGGTGATGTGCCACTGGAAGATCTCGCGCTGGCTCTTGCTGCCCATGTACTCGCCGATGGCCATGGAGAAGACGCCGGCGAGCGCAGCGGCGAGGCCGGCGATGAGGATGGCGAGCTGGTCGTTCGTGGCCCCGGCCACGGTCGCGACGACCGCGAGCGTCGAGACGAGCCCGTCCTGGGCGCCGAACACGACCTCGCGGATCTCCCCGAGAAGGGAGATGCGGCGCCGCTCCTCGTCGATGTGCTCGGCGATCCAGTCCATCGGGTAGTCGGTGGCGGACGCCGGCTCCGTGTCGAAGGGCCGTTCGATGCTCACGCGTCGCTCCTCCGCGTCCGCCGCACGCCACCGCGGCCATGGATTGCCGGGAGGCTATCGCCGGGGGGTGCCGCGACGACGCCGAAGGCGCCGCGGAGGTGCGTGAGCCCACCGCGTCACCACCGGCGACCCCAAGACCGGCAGCGCAGGTTCGCTGACCTACGCGGCGGCCGCAGCGGCCTCTGCGGCGGGGTCGGCGGCCGGGGCGAGCGCGTGCTCGAGCACGTCGCCGATCCCCTCGGCGAGATGGAAGGTCATCTCCTCACGCACCTGATCCGGGACGTCGTCGAGGTCGCCCTCATTGCGATGCGGCAGGACGACCTCCTTCAGGCCGGCCCGGTGGGCCGCGAGCACCTTCTGCTTGACGCCGCCGATCGGCAGGACCCGGCCCTGGAGGGTGACCTCGCCGGTCATCCCGACCTCGGCGCGGACCGGACGGCCGGTGAGGAGGCTCACGAGCGCGGTCGTCATGGTGATGCCCGCGCTCGGGCCGTCCTTCGGCACCGCGCCGGCGGGGACGTGGAGGTGGAAGCGGCGGTTCAGATCCTCCGCCGTGACGCCCAGGTCGGCCGCGTGGGCGCGGACGTAGGAGAGGGCGATCTGCGCCGACTCCTTCATCACGTCGCCGAGCTGGCCGGTCACGGTGAAGCCGGGCTCGCCCTCCATCGCGGTCGCCTCGACGAAGAGGACGTCGCCGCCGACGCCGGTGACGGCGAGGCCGGTCGCGACCCCGGGCACCGCGGTCCGCTCGGCGGCCTCGAAGAAGAACTTCGGCCGCCCGAGGTAGCCGTGCAGGTCGTCCACGTCGACCGGAACAGGGGCGGACAGGTCGCCGGAGGCCAGCTGGGTCGCGGCCTTGCGCAGGACCTTGCCGAGCTCGCGCTCGAGGTTCCGCACCCCCGCCTCGCGGGTGTGGTCGCGAACGACCACGCGGAGCGCCTCGTCGGTGATCGCGACCTCCCCCGCCTCCAGCCCGTTGCGCTCGAGCTGGCGGCCGAGCAGGTGGTCGCGGGCGATGGCGACCTTCTCCTCTTCCGTGTAACCGTCGAGGCGGATGATCTCCATGCGGTCGAGCAGCGGCCCCGGGATCGTCTCGGCGACGTTCGCGGTCGTGATGAACAGGATCTCCGAGAGGTCGAGGTCGACGTCGAGGTAGTGGTCGCGGAAGGTGTGGTTCTGCGCCGGGTCGAGCACCTCGAGCAGCGCCGACGACGGGTCGCCGCGCCAGTCCGCCCCGACCTTGTCGATCTCGTCGAGCATCATCACCGGGTTCTTCGTTCCGGCGTCGCGGAGCGCGCGCACGATGCGGCCGGGCAGCGCCCCGACGTAGGTGCGGCGGTGGCCGCGGATCTCCGCCTCGTCGTGGATGCCGCCGAGGGAGACGCGTGCGAACCGCCGGCCGAGGGCGCGCGCCACCGACTCCCCGAGCGACGTCTTGCCGACGCCCGGCGGGCCGACGAGCGTGAGGATCGCCCCCGAGCCGCGGCCGGTCGAGACCTCGGCGAGGCCGCGCTCGGCGCGGAGCTTGCGGACGGCGAGGTACTCCACGATGCGGTCCTTCACGTCCTCGAGGCCGGTGTGGTCCTCGTCGAGGATGCGGCGAGCGTCGGCGATGTCGAGGTTGTCCTCGGTGCGGACGTCCCACGGCAGCTCGGCGACCCAGTCGAGGTAGGTGCGGATCCAGCCGTACTCCGGGGACTGCTCGGAGGTCCGCTCGAGGCGTCCGAGCTCACGCTCGGCCTCCTCCCGGGCCCCCTCCGGCAGGTTCGCCTCGGCGATCTTCCGCCGGTACTCCTCGACGACGTCGCCGTCCTCCCCGCCGGTGAGCTCGCCGAGCTCCTTCTTGATCGCGTCGAGCTGCTGGCGGAGGATGAACGCGCGCTGGCGCCGGTCGAGCGACTCCTCGACCTCCTCGCGGATCCGGTCCTTCACGGTGAGCTCCGCGAGGGACTCCTTCGCCCACGCGAGGAGCTTCGCGAGCCGCTCCTCCACGTCGAGCGTCTCGAGGACCTCCACCTTCTGCGCGAGGGTGAGCGTGGGGGAGTAGCCGCTCACGTCGGCCAGCGCCCCGGGATCGGAGATCTCACGCAGGAACTCGGCCACGCCCGTGACCCGGCGGGCCTCGAGGATGTTCTCCATCGCCGCGCGGTACTCCCGGGCGAGGTCGCGGGCGCGGTCGGTGTGGCCGTTCTCGTCCTCGATGGCCTCGACCTGCACCCAGGTGGCGTCGCCGGTTCCGGCGACGCCCGAGGTCACGGCCGCACGGTGGAGGCCGCGGATGACCAGCGCCTCGACCCCGTTCGGCAGGCGGCCGGTGTCCTCGATCTCTGCGACCGTCCCGACGCTCGCGTACCCCGCATCGGTGCGCGGGACGACGAGGAGACGGCGGTCCTGGTCCTGTGCGGTCGTGGCCGCTGCCCGGGACTCCTCCGTCTCGAGGGTGAGGGTCACCACCATCCCCGGCAGCACGACCCCCGAGGTGAGGGGGAGCAGGGGGAGGATGGGGGCGTCAGGTTCCGCGATGGCCATGCATACCTCGAATCGTGCTGTGCACCGATCGAACAGGCCCACCCCGGGCGCTATTCCTCATGGCCTGAGAGCGACGGCCCGCGCCTTGGTGACGCGGGCCGTCGACCAGGAAGGTCCTCGGGTCAGAAGCTGAAGGCGGGCGGGGTGATGACGTAGCGCAGCTGGTCGCCGAGGTGCACGAAGAGCGCGAACGCGATGACGGCCCCACCGAGGAAGGCGAGGTTGCGCATGAAGAGGAGCTGCTGGTTCTGCGCCGTCTGCGCGTCGTCGTAGCGCCACCAGCCGTGGATCCAGTAGGCGGTGGGGATGCCCCAGAGGGCGATCATGAGCATGCCGATGTCCGGCCACACGCCGAGCAGCACGGAGAGGCTGCTCACGAGGAGCCACGCGCCGGCCGGCCAACCGCCGAGGGCGGGCAGGGGAGCGCCCATCTGGCGCGCGTAGCCGGCCATCTGGTCGCCCATCTTGAAGTGGCCGAACGCCCCGGCGAGGAACTGGATGACGAAGACGATCCTGCCGAGGAGGAAGATCAGACCGCTGGTATCGCTCATGGTGTTCCCTCCCTGTCCTGGTGATCGGATGAGTAGCTCCGAAACAGTAGCGCCGTCGCTTCCGATTCGGAAGTTTCGCTTCCAGGGCGCCGCCGGTGGCTCTTGGCCTGCGGTACCGTGGCGGCGTGGGCGACGAGCGTCAGGAGATCGCGGGCGGGCGTGACGACCAGTCGTGCCCGGGCTCGCGCTGCTTCGAGCTCCTCGGACGACGCTGGAGCACCCACCTCGTGTGGGCGCTCCTCGAGGGACCGCGACGGTTCACCGATCTCCGCGAGGCGACCGACGGCGTCTCGGATCGGATGCTCACGAAGCGGCTGCGCGAGCTCGAGGACGCCGGCATCGTGATCCGTCGGAGGTTCCGCGAGGTCCCGCCTCGCGTCGAGTACTCCCTCACCGAGGCCGGCGAGGCCCTGCGTCCGGTGATCGAGGAGATGGAACGCTGGGGCGCCCGCTGGTCGTCCACCGCCTGACGACGGGAGCGCACATGGAGACCCAGGACGCGATCCGGTCGCGACGCAACGTGCGCGACTACGAGGACCGGTCCATCCCGTCGGAGGATCTCGACGCGATCCTTGAGGCCGGGCGCCGGACCCCGTCGTCGAGCAACCAGCAGCGCTGGGACCTCGTCGTCGTAACCGACCGCGGTCAGCTCGAGGAGCTCGCGAAGGTGTGGCGCGGCGCCGGTCACGTCGCACGGTCCGCGGCGACGATCGCGCTCGTCGCTCCCGCCGCCGGCGACGCCGGCACCCGGGAGTCGATCCACTACGACCTCGGCCAGCTCACGATGTCGATCATGATCGCAGCCGCAGACCGCGGCATCGGCAGCGGCCACTCGGCCGTCCGCGACCACGACCTCGCGCGCGAACTCCTCGGCCTGCCCGAGGACCGGGTGTGTGCGTGGCTCACCGCGCTCGGCTACCCGGCCGGTCGGCCGCTCGCGCCGATCTCGGAACCCGACCGCCGCCCGTTCGACGACGTGGTCCACCGCGGCCGCTGGTAGCCCCCGGTTCGCGGTTCCAGCCTGCGGCGTGATCGGGAGCGCGAGCCCGTCGCATACGGGGCCACGCCGCCGGGGCCCACTCTCCGCGGGCAGCGGCAGATCCGGGTCGCGGCTAGCGGTCCTCGTCGACGTCGACGTTGCCGCCCGCGTGGACGGCGGGGATGCGGCCGAGCTTGCCGGCCTGGAAGTCGTCGAACGCCTGCTGCAGCTCCGCGCGGGTGTTCATCACGAACGGCCCGTACCACGCGACCGGCTCGCGGATCGGCCGGCCGCCGAGGAGGAGCACGTCGAGCTTGGGCGCGCGGCTCTCCTGCGAGCTGTCCGCTCTGAGCGTGATCGCGTCTCCGGCGCCGAACACGGCGAGCTGGCCGTCGCGGATCGGCCGGCGGTCGGGCCCGACCGTGCCCTGACCGGCGAGCACGTAGGCGAGCGCGTTGAAGTCGGCCGGCCACGGCAGGCGCAGCTGCGCGCCCGGCTCGACGGTCGCGTGGACCATCACCATCGGCGTGTAGGTGGAGCCGGGGCCCTTCTGGCCGCCGAGGTCGCCGGCGATCAGCCGGAGCAGCGCGCCACCGTCGTCGGAGGAGAGCAGCACGACGTCGGAGCCGCGCAGGTCCTGGTAGCGGGGCGGGCTCCACTTCTGGCGCGAGGGCAGGTTCACCCAGAGCTGGAAGCCGTGGAAGAGCCCGCCGCGGACGACGACCTCCTCCGGCGGCGCCTCGATGTGGAGGATTCCTGAACCCGCCGTCATCCACTGGGTGTCGCCGTCGGTGATGAGCCCGCCGCCGCCATTCGAGTCCTGGTGCTCGATGAGCCCGTCGATCATGTAGGTGACGGTCTCGAAGCCGCGGTGCGGGTGCCAGGGCGTGCCCGTCGGCTCGCCCGGCGCGTACTCGACCTCGCCCATCTGGTCGAGGTGGACGAACGGATCGAGGTCGGCGAGGTCCACCCCGGCAAACGCACGACGGACCGGGAATCCCTCCCCTTCGAATCCTTGCGGCGCGATCGTGATGCTCCGAACAGGCCG
>JBOHEE010000061.1:0-2478 GCA_050700895.1 Nitriliruptorales bacterium
GCGCCGGCGTCCGCGGCGGGCTGCTCGGCCTCCGGTGTCGAGGCCTCGGCAGGCTCCTCGACCGCGGTGACCTCCGGGGCCTTCTCCGCCGTGTCGGCGGCGACCTCGGCGGCGACGGCCTCGTCGAGCGTGCGACGTGCCTCCTCGGCCTCCTGCTGCTCGCGGAGGTGTGGTGGCAGGACCTTGCGGGCCTTCTTGCTCTGGGCGGCCGCGACCTCCTCGAGGTCGATCGCCGCCAGGCGCTCCGCCTCCTCGGCGCGCCGGCGCTCGTCCTCCTCGGCCTGGGCGTCCTTGCGCCCGAGCGACTCGAGGAAGCGACGGGCCGCGTGCTCGGGGACCGACGACGAGTGCGTGCTCGCGTCGATCTCCAGCTCGGCCAGGCGGCGCAGGACCTCCTTGTTCTCGAGGCCGGTCTCGCGGGCCAGCTCGTAGACTCTGACCGTGTCGCTCACGCTTCTCCATCCTCCTGTGGCGACCCACCGCTCACCGCGGCGAGCACGTCCACGACGTCGTCTGCTTCCTCCGCCCGCAGTGCTCGGCGGAGGGCGCGGCCCTCACGCCGGCGCGCGGCCTCGAGGCACCCCGCCTCCGGGCACACGTAGGCACCTCGCCCGGGTCGGCGCCGCTCGGGGTCGAGCATGACCCCCTCCGGCGTCGCGGCGAGCCGGAGGAGTTCGTGCTGGGGCCGCCGACGGCGGCACGCCACGCAGGTGCGGATCGGGTGGCTCACTGCTCTCCTGTGGTCGCTGCGGCGCTCGCGGCGGTCTCGTCCTCGGACTCCTCGTCGATGGCGCGCTGGCGTGCCGACTGCGCCGCCTCCTGGGCAGCGGCGACGGCCGCCGCGCCCTCCTCGTTCAGGGGGCGCCCGTACTCGTCGACGAGGCCCTTCTCGAATGCCTCCTGGAAGGCGTTCTGCTCCTCGGCGAACTGCGCCTCGCTCTTGATGTCGATCCGCCAGCCGGTCAGACGGTAGGCGAGCCGGGCGTTCTGGCCCTCCCGGCCGATGGCGAGCGACAGCTGGTAGTCGGGCACGATCACCATCGCCGTCGCCTCCTCAGGGTAGAGGTAGACGTTGGTGACCCTCGCGGGCGACAGGGCGTTGGCGACGAACGCCTCCGGCTCCGCCGCCCAGGGAATGATGTCGATCTTCTCGAGGCCGGTGTTGTGGAGTTCGGCCATGATCGCCCGGACCCGGCCTCCCTGTGGACCCACGCAGGCGCCGACCGGGTCGACGGCCGGGTCGTTGCTCGCCACCGCGACCTTCGTGCGGTGCCCGGCCTCCCGGGCGATGCCCTTGATGTCGACGATCCCCTCCTCGATCTCGGGAACCTCGAGTGCGAAGAGCGCGGCGACGAAGCCGGGGTGCGTCCGCGACGCGATGATCTGCGCACCCTTCTGCTGGCGACGGACCTCGATCACGAGGGCGCGGGCGTGCTGGCCGTGCTGGATGCGCTCGTTGGGGACCTGCTCGCTGTACGGCAGCAGCGCCTCCGTGCGGCCGAGGTCGAGGAGGGTCACGTTCCCCTGCTGCGACACGACCCCGGTGATGATGTCGCCCTCCCGGCCGACGTACTCGCCGTAGGTCATCTCGCGCTCGGCCTCGCGCAGCCGCTGCAACAGGACCTGCTTGGCCGTCTGGGCCACGATGCGACCGAAGTCCTTCGGCTCCTCCTCCCACTCGGAGATGAGGTTGCCCTCGTCGTCGAGCTCCTGGGCGTACAGCGCGATGCCGCCGGTCAGCCGGTCGATGACGACACGCGCCTCGTCGCCCGACGAGAGCGCCGACCGCTTGTACGCCGAGGCGAGGGCAGTCTCGAACGCGTCGATGACGGTGGCGAAGTCGATGCCCTTCTCGCGCTCGATCTGGCGCAGGGCGTCGAGGTCGACCTTCAGCGGCTTCATCCCTGTTCCTCCTCCGTTCCTCACCACGGCAGCAGCACGCGTGCGTGGTCGACGTCGGCGAGCGGGACCGCCACGGCCTCGCCGTCGACGTCCAGCGTCACGGTCCCGGCGTCGACGGCGGTCACGAGGCCCTCGACCTCGTCGCGGTCACGGGCGACGCGGACGCTGCGCCCGATGTTGCGGGCGAAGTCCCGCTCCGTACGGAGCGGCCGGTCCACGCCCGGTGATGTCACCTGCAGCGTGTACCGCCCGGAGATCAGGTCGGCGTCGTCGAGGGCCCGACCGACGTCGCGCGACAGTTCCGCGCAGGTCTCGACGTCGATCCCCTCGTCACGGTCGACGACGAGCAGGACAACCCGGCTCCCGGGGTGGCCCCTCACCTCGACGTCGACCACGTCCACGCCCGCGTCGGCAGCAACGGGAGCGGCGAGGGCGGCGACGGCCGCCTCGAGCTGCTCATCACGTCCGCTGGCCACGTTCCTCGCCTCCCTTCCCGCTCGTCGGTCGTATCGCGTCTCCTCTGGGCCGCAGGGAGCGGCCGCAGGCGGGCGCCTCGCGCAGACGGCCGGCCCGGGG
>JBOHEE010000062.1:0-9955 GCA_050700895.1 Nitriliruptorales bacterium
CCTCGAGTCCCTCGGGCTCGGGGTGGGCTGGCAGGTCGTCGACGGGGCGGAGACAGACCGGGCACTCGTCGCCGGCCCCGAGGCCCTCGGCGAGGGTGTGGGCGAGGTGGGCCTCGCGGAGGGCGGCCAGCGACTCGCCGTTCTCGGCCGCCTCCCGCTCGGCTCGTTCGACCCGGGCCACGGCGTCGGTGGCCCCGGCCGCGAGGGCAGCGGCCTTCTCGCCGAGCTCCGCAGCCGACTTCTGCTGCGTCCCCACCTCCTCGTCGATGCGCAGGAGCTCCTCCACCGGCCGGCGCGCGGGCAGCGCCTCGGAGGCCGCACGGGCCTCACCGAGCCTCTCCCGGGCAGCCGTGAGCGCCTCCCGGGCGGAGCCGACCGCGTCCTCCGCCTCGCGGATCCGCCCGTCGATCGCGCCGACGTCGACGGGCTCCTCGATCGCCTCGAGGGCAGCCACCACGCGCCCCGCCTCGTCGACCCCCGCCCTCGCATCCGCACCCGCCTCCTTCAGCTCGTCGAGCGCGGGCCACAGGTCCTCGACGACGTGCCGCCGGGTGTCGGCGAGGCCCGCGGCGCGCCTCTCCTCCGCCGCCACGTGGGCGTCGGTGAGGTCGCCGAGCTCGTCGAGCTGCGTCGCGATCGAGCCGACCTCGGTCTCGAGGCCGCGCGCGAGGACCCGCGCCCGCTGCCCGAGCGTGCGGAAGACGTCGAGGCCGAGCAGGCGCACGAGGAGGTCCTGGCGCTCCTTCGCGCCGCCGTGCAGGAAGCGGGCGAAGGCGCCCTGCGGCAGGACGACGGTGCGGCAGAACTCCTCGAAGGTGAGCCCGAGGAGACGCTGGACGTGCTCGGCCACCTCGCGCGAGCCCGACGCGATCGTCGTCGTCTCGCCGTCGCCCACCACGCGCTCGAGCCGGACCTCGGCCGCGTGGGCGCCGCCGGACGACGTCCGGCGCAGCACCCGGGTCACGACGTAGCGCTCGCCGCCGACGGCGAAGGTGAAGCTCACCGTGGCCTGGGTGGCGAGCTTGTTGATCGCCGGCTCGATGAGGTTCTGCTGCTCGTAGCGGGCGATCGACGAGTACAGCGCACAGCTGACCGCGTCGAGGATCGTGCTCTTGCCCGCTCCGGTCGGGCCCGCCAGGACGAAGAGGTCGATGCCCTCGAAGTCGACCTCGTGGCGGCCGCGGAAGGAGCCGAAGTTCTCGAGGACGAGGCGGAGCGGGCGCATCAGGCCTCCTCGCCCGTCGCCACGGGCTCCGGGGCGATCTCCGCGGCGGACGGCGGCTCGCCGTCGGTTTCCGGCGCGAGCACGGGGTCGGTCTCGGCCTCGCCCTCGGACCCCGCGGCCTCGACGTCGTCGAGGAGGCGGCGGAAGAGCTCCGTCAGGCGCCGGTCGTCGATCCCGCGGGCGTCGAGGAAGGTGGCGAAGAGCTCCGCAGGGTCCGCCGCGGCGGCCTCGTCCGCCTCGAGCGGCTCGGCGGCGTCGGCGGTCTCGCGCTCGGCGAGACGGACGTCGACGACCTGGGGGACGGCGGCGCGGACCTCGTCGGCGAGGCCCGGCCGGGGTGCCTCGTCGAGGACGGCGCGCACGTAGGTGCGGTCGTCGAGCTCGCGGCCGGCGGCGACGACCTCGTCCAGTCCGCCGCGCAGGGTGAGGAGGCGGAAGCCGGCGCGCAGCGGCCGGTGGCGGACCTGCGCGGGCGTGCCGGGCTCGGCGTCGACGATCGTGACGCCGCGGTCGGAGGCGACCTCGCCGAAGTCGAGGTGGAGCGGCGATCCCGAGTAGCGGACGGGCGCCGGCCCGGGGACGTCGTGCGGCTGGTGGAGGTGGCCGAGGGCGACGTAGTGGGCGTTCGCGGGGAAGGCCTGCGCGGGCACGACGTAGTCGAAGATCTGGCTCAGGCGCTCGCCGCCGCCGAGCCGGTCCGCCACGGTTCCGCCGGCGAGGACGGTGAGATGCGCGAGAACGAGATCGACGCAGTCGCCGCTGCCGAAGCCACGCGTCAGCGCCTCGACGATCACCTCGACGCGCTCGGCGTAGGCCTGGGCGTGCTGGGCGGCATCGCGGTCGAGGAGGTCCGCGGTCTTCACGATGCCGCGCTGGGATTGGAAGGGCACGAGCGCGACCTGCGCCTCTCCCCCGCGGGTCGCGACCCGGACGAGTCCGCCGGAGCCGGCGGGACGCACGTGCGCCCCGACGACGATGTCGCCCCTCCGGCCGAGGACGGGGGCGAGGGCGTCGAGCCGCGCCGCGTGGTCGTGGTTGCCCGCGACGACGACGACCGCGGCGCCGCGGTCCGCGAAGCCGAGGATGGTGCGCCAGACGAGACGCTCGGCGGTGGCCGGGGGCGCGGAGCTGTCGAACTGGTCGCCCGCGACGAGCACGAGGTCGACCGCCTCGTCCTCGACGACGTCGAGCATCTCCGCGAGGACCGCCGCGTGCTCGGCCTCCCGCGAGCGTCCGCGGATGGTCCGCCCGACGTGCCAGTCCGAGCTGTGGAGGATGCGCATCAGAAGGGCAGCGGCTTGCCGTCGGCGTCGAGGTAGGCCGGCTCGGCCGGGGCGAGGTCGTCGAAGGGGTCGTCGGGCATCTCGGTGGCGCCGGCGGGGCGGACGGTGAGGTCGGCCTCGCCCGAGCGGGTGGCCCACGCCGGGAACGGGAACTCGACGACGAGCGGCACCGGCAGCTCGGGCTGGGAGACGAGCATCGTCCCCGGCTTCACGATGGTCGCGCGCTGCCGCTGCGCGGTCGGCAGCCAGGCGTACTCGGCGCGGGCGGCCTCGGCGCTGTCGAGGCGACCCACGACGCGGATCGCGGAGTTCGCGATGATCCGGCGCGAGACCTCGGAGGCGGTCTGCTGCGCCCCGATGAGGATCATCCCGAGGCTCCGTCCCCGCTCGGCGACGTCGAGCAGGATCTCCTTGATCGGAGAGGTCCCCTCGCGCGGCGCGTACTTGTTCAGCTCGTCGAGGACGACGAACGTGAGCGGCTCGCGCGTGCCCTGCTCCTCCTTCTGGCGGAAGAGGCGCCGCAGCATGACGCCGACGACGAAGCGCTGCGCGCGGTCGTTCAGGTTGTGGATGTCGACGACGGTGACCTGGGCGTCGGTGCGGACGGCGTAGGCGTCGGAGCGCGGGACGTCGCCACGGATGATGTGCTCGACGTAGCGGACCGCGGAGCCGAGGCGGCGCATGAAGGCCTGGGCGGTGCCGAGCCCGATCGCGCGCCCCCGCCAGGAGTCGTCGCCCTCGTCCATGACGCGCTGCTCGATCACGTCGACGAGCTGGGAGAAGGTGCGGCAGCTCACGCCGCCGACCTTGACGTCGCCGGCGTCGGTGACGGCGACGGCCTCGTGCTTCAGCTTCGCGGTGACGGTGGCCACCGTCGTCGTGTACTGCTGGCGCTCGTCGGCGGCGTCGGCGAAGAGGAACGCCAGCAGCTCCTGGCCGCAGAAGTCGGCGAGGGTCCACAGGAACGGGCGCACCTTCCCGTCGCTGCGGGAGCCGACCTGGGGCGCCGTCGTCTCGCGGTGTCGGGGCGGGGCGAAGAACGCCGAGGACGTGAAGGCGCCGGGCGTCAGGCCGAGGGCCTGGTAGCGGGTGTGGTCCTCGGGGGTGAGGTTGCGGTTCGGGTAGTCGAGGAAGAGCAGGTCCTCGCCCTTCACGTTGAAGACGACCGCCTTCGTGTTGCGCTCGCCGGTCCCGAGCACGCCGGAGTCGAACATCGCGTGCAGGAGGAAGGTCGCGTACGAGGTCTTCGTCGCGACCCCGGACACGCCGGAGATGTTCACGTGCGCCCCGCGGGTCCCGTCGAGGAAGTCGACGTTCGCGTAGAGCGGGGCGTCGTCGCGGGAGAGGCCGATCGGCAGCTTCCGCGTCATCCCGTCGAAGAAGAGCGCGACCTCGCGGTCGGCGCCCTCGGCCGCCACGACCGGGGTGCCGGGGCGCGGCGGCACGTAGATCTCGGGCTCGAAGCGGGTCGCGAGGACCTGGGCGGCCTCGCTCACCTCCGCCGGCAGCAGGCCCTGGCCGACGAGGAAGACGTCGGCGTCGAAGCGGGCGCCGTCGTGCCGCGCGCGGACCTGGCTGACGACCCCGTAGATGGAGACGGTGCGCCCGTCGGGGAGCCGGCGGCGGACGGCGACGACGTCGTCGAGCTGGAGGTAGTGGTCGGGCGCGACCGCGACCCAGAACTCCAGCGGCGTCGCGTCCTCGGTCCCGATGACGAAGCCCGCCGGAACCTGCTCGTTCGTCGCGTCTGGCGCCACCTCGGCACCCTCCCCGCCTCGCTCGCCGCGAGGCTACAGGTGGGGTGTGACAGCGCCGCTCATCTGGCGGAAAGATGTGTGGACAGCGAAGCAGCGGCGCCGCCTCTACGGTCCCGATCGCGCGCCGGGCCGGGATGCCGATGCGCGATTGCCCGGGAGTGGGGACGTCTCGCGACGAGCGCCGTCACGGTGTTGGCGGAGACGAGCACCGAACGCGCGAAGGTTGCCGCCGTTCCTAGCCGAGATGAGATGTCACACCCTCGTGGCATAGTCGGGGGCATGATCTGCTCGCGTGAAAGAGCTCCACGGCACGGACCTGGTCGGCTGGTGGTGGATGGCCACGATCGGGTGGTGCATCGGCGGGCGACTCGCGTTCAAGCCGTCCAAGGGTCAGGAGCGGCAGCTGCATCGGCTGCTGGCAGCCTGTCGGGAGGTGTACAACGCGGCCCTGCAGGAACGCCGCGATGCCTGGCGGCTCGCACGCAAGAGGATCACTGTGGTGGATCAGTTCAAGGCGGTCACCGAACTGCGCGGGGTCCGCGACGACGTGCTGGTGTGGGGCATCCAGCCGCTGCGGGGAACGCTGCGCCTGCTGGACGAGGCCTTCCAAGCCTTCTTCCGCCGGATGCGAAACGGGCAGGCTCCCGGCTTCCCGCGGTTCAAGAGCGGCCGGCGTTTCAACACCGTGAGCTGGGATCAACCGCGGTCGTGGAGGGCCGACCCCGATGCGCGCACCCTGCATCTCCAAGGGGTCGGGGTGATCCGACTGCCCAAGTCCGCTCCCCGTCAGCTTCGTCGTCTGCTGGCGCGGGGCGGGATCCCGGTGACCCTGACCGTCACCCGACGCCGGGCGGGGACCGGGTGGGTGTGGCGCGCGACGGTGGGGTTCAAGCAGGTCGCCGGCGAACCCACCGTCCCCGCCAACGGCGACGACTCCATCCTCGGTTGTGATCGTGGGGTGAAGGCGAAAGGAACCATGGAGAATCCAGGCGTCAACGTTGCGGCGAAGGCAGGGCTGAATCGGGCGCTGCAGGATGCGGCGCTGGGAAGACTGGCCTTCTGGGTCGCCGTCAAAGCTGAAAACGCTGGACGACGGCTGTGGCTGGTCGACGCGGCCAACACCTCCCGACGCTGCTCGCGGTGCAACCACACCGACAAGGCCAACCGGGCCGACCAGGCGACATTCCGTTGTCTGGCCTGCGGGTACCAGGCGCACGCGGACCTCAACGCGGCGGTGAACATCGCCGCACTCGCCGTCGCGTGCGAGACCGCCTGGGCCAAAGCCGGCTCACCGCCGCTGGTCAGGTCCACCCCGCGGATGCAGCGCCGAACCACCGACCGGGCCGCCGCCGAGGCGGCCTGACAGCTCACCGGGGCCGGGTCGGCTCCGGGACCACCCAACCGGCGGTCGAACGAGGGAACATCACGTGTTTCCTTCCGGACCCTTCACGCAGCGCATGTCGTTGTAGGCGCAGGGCTCCGCGGGCGGCGGGTTGAGCACGTCGACGGCCCTCAGCGGGATGACCGGCAGCAGGATCGACGACGGGTGCTCGGGATCGACGTGGAGCGTGTTCACCCCGGCCGGCGCCTTCGCGATGTACGTGTAGTCGTTGTCGTCCGCCGGCGGGGCGTGGACCTTCACGACGAGCTCGTGGCCGGCGCGGAAGACGTGACCGACGGGGAAGATCTCGACGAGGTAGTCGATCGGCTCCCCCGGCGTGATCAGGGTGGGGTTGGTGTGCGGCCGGTACGGGCGGTAGATGCGCCCCTCGTCGGTGCGGTCGCTGAGCCCGACGTGGACCGCCCGGTGCGCGGCGCGCAGCATGCCGCGCTGGAGGTAGAGCATCGCACCGGTCTCGGGGTCGCGGTCGATGAGCTGGACGAAGAGCTCGGTGTCGGGGGCCGACGACGACACGCGCAGGGTCGCGGTCATCGGCCCGGACACGACGGTGTCGTTCGCGAACGTGTGGACGAGTTCGAGCTCGTCGGGGCCCGTCGGGGTCGAGAAGAACGCGCCCTCGTTGCGGCCGGCCTGGTAGCTGTAGGACTGCCGCTTGCTGCCGTTGAACCAGGACAGGTCGCCGGCCTCGACGGCTGCCCGGTCGAAGGTCATGCTCCCGTCGGCGGAGAGGTAGAGGTCGGTCCACTCGGTCTCCGGCAGCGGGTAGTCGGTGGAGTCGATGATGCCGTCGAACTTCGCCCCGTCGTCCTCGGTCCGCTGGTAGCCGAGCAGGATGCGGGTCGTCGTGGTCGGCTTGTCGCGCTTGCCGAACACCTGCTTCAGGTTCGCCTTGCCGAAGGCCTCGGGGGCACGCTCGGCGCCGAGCATCCAGTAGTCGAGCCAGGCGACCCGGTCGCGGCGGATGTTCGGGTCGGTCTGGGTGCCGTGGTCGCCGTTCGTGAGCACGAGCCGCTTCGAGATGCGGTCGGGCAGCGTCTCGAAGAGGTGAGCGGGACCGCGCGGGCCGGTCTGCTCGTCCTGGTAGGCGCCGGTGATGTGGGTCGGCACCTGGATGCGCTCGACGAAGTTGATGAGCGACCGGGATCGCCACCACTCGTTGTCGGTGTCCTGGAGACCCTGGATCAGCGGGTCGTTCAGGACCGTCCGTGACTTCGTGGCCTGGTTCGCGGCGCAGCCGGAGCTCGTGTCCGACGGCGGGAAGAGGCCGCCGCCCACGCCACCGCCGACGTCGTAGGCGGGCCGGACCGCCCCCGTCCACAGCAGCGGGAAGCCGTAGTTCGTGACGCCGCCCGGGTAGGTGATCCCCCGGTAGAGGTCGTCGATGAGCCCGGACGCGCTGAGCGCCTTGAGGTGGCGCGGCTGCGTCGCGGCGATGAACGTCCCCGTGAGACCGCTGTAGGAGTGGCCGAAGATCGCGACCTCTCCGTTGCTCCACGGCTGGTGGACGATCCAGTCGTCGATGAGCTCGCGGCCGTCGAGTGCGCTGCGCCAGCTGAACAGGTCGAACTCGCCGCCTGAGCAGCCGGTCCCGCGGACCGACGCCTGGATGGTGACGTAGCGGTCGTCGAAGAAGACGCTGTGGGAGGCGCGGCTGCCGTCCTGGAGCGGGAGGGGCAGGCCGGTGATCTCGGCGACGTCGCCGGACGGGGTCTTGCCGTCGGCGGAGCCGTTCTCGTACCCGGCCATCTCGAGGATCGTCGGGCAGGGCGCCGCCTCCGTGCAGTGCTCCGGAACCACGACGTTCACGGCGATCGGGACGCCGTCGCTCATCTCGACGTAGCGGGTCGGTGAGGCGGCTGCGGGCCGCGGTGCGAGCGCGGCGGGAAGGAGCGTCGCGACGAGCAGGAGCGCGGTGACGGCCGCGAGGTGGCGTGAACGGGCGGCGAGGGTCACGAGCGTCCTCCGTGGGGTGTGGCGCCGGGGCGTCAGGGGTCGCCGAGTGGTTCGACGCCGGTCGCACGCACTCCTGCCGACGTCGGTTCGGGACCAACGCTCCCGCACCGGACGTTCAGCATCCGTCCCTGGTGGCGAGCGGTCGTTTGCGCCTGGTCAGCGCCGCGACGGGTTGCGGGCGAAGCCGAGCTCGGCGACGAGCCCGCCGCTCGTGAGCACGAGCAGCGCGGTGGCGACGAGGATCTCGAGCGCGAGCCGCCGCACCTGCTCCGGCGTCAGCGGCGGGGGTCCGGCCGCATCGGGGGGCGCTGCGACGGGGGGCGAGGCGAGGAACGCGCTCGGAGCCGGCTCCAGGGCGCTCGCGGTGCGCGGCGCGGTCGTCGTGGCGATGTCGGGGACGGCAACAGTGCCGCCGGGGAACGTCGGCCCCGAGGCGACGACGTCGCGGGAGTCCGCGTCGGCGTCCTCGGTTCCGTCCTCGTCAGCTTCGTCCTCGCCGTGGCCCCCGCCGTCGGCCGCGCCCTCGTCCCCGTTCTTGACGTCACGGACCGTGTCCGTCGCGTCGTTCGCGGTCGTCTGGACGAGGTCGGCCAGGTCGTTCACCGGCTCAGCGAGCGGTTCGCCCACCGTGTCGCCGCCCTCGCGCAGCGTGTCGGCGGCGGTGGCGGCCGCCGCGTCGGCCTCGTCGAGCGCGTCGTCGAACGGGTCGAGCAGCGGAGCGGCGGCATCGTCCTCGTCGCCGGTCGGGGCGGCGACGTCCTCCTCGCCCTCTGCCGGCTCGGTGGCGTCCTCGATGGTCTCCGTGCTCGACGTGAGGCCCTCCGACTCCTCGATCGCCTCTGCGACCTCGTCGTCGAACGCGCTCGTGACGCCCACGTCCGCAGCGGCGGTCGAGGCGGCGGCGACGGCGAGGCTCGCAGCGGCGAGCAGGACGACGGCGGCTCGACGAGTGCGGTGCATCCCGGTCCCCTTCGTCTCCTCATCGAGACCAACGAACAAGGCCGCCGAAGGTCACGGCGGCGTGGCTCTAGGGGGCTGGTGTCCGACTTCGGCGCACGCCTGGGCGGCCCAGATCGCCCCTGGCGGCGTTGCGGACTCGCTTGCGCAGCGCTGCTGCGCGGCACTCGCCACGCCTTGCCGGATGACGATCGGTCCTCGCCCACGCGCACACCACGTTGAGCACCACCCTCCCAGGGGGGTTCGGGGGACTCAAGGAGTCGAGCGCAGCCACGCAAGCCTCTCGCGGCGGCGCGAGACGTAGTCCCCCGACTGATTCAGGCGGCGAGCGGGAGCGTGTAGCGCCAGATCGCGACGAAGTGGCTGGCGATCCCGACGAGGACGAAGACATGGAAGACCTCGTGGAAGCCGAACCAGCTCGGCCAGGGGTCGGGGCGACGCCGCGCGTAGACGAGCGCGCCGAGCGAGTACGCGACACCGCCGAGCGTGACGAGCAGGAGCCCCTGCCAGGGGAGACGCCCGAGGATGCGCACGAGGGGAACGACCCCGAGCCAGCCGAAGGCGACGTAGGCGACCGGCGCGGTCCACCGCGGCCCACGGAGCGGCGAGAGCGCCAGCGCCGCCGCGCCGAGCGAGTACGCCCACGCGCCGGTGAGGCTCCAGGTCCGCCACCCGCCGTCGAGGGCGTGGACGGCGAACGGTGTGTAGGTCGCGGCGATGAAGAGGGGGATCACGGCCACGTCGACACGCCCGAGGACGCGCTTCGCGGAGCAGGTCCAGCGCGGGACGTGGTAGAGGGAGCTGGTCAGGAGCAACCCGACGAGGAAGACCCCGAAGACGAGGACGCTGGTCCGCATCGTGGGGTGCGCCGCCCGCCAGAGGACCCACGCGCCGAGGATCGCCGCCGGCGTCGTCACCGTGTGAAGGACCCCGCGGAGTCGCGGCCGCATGCGGACCGCTGCCCTGCCGACGTCGGCGATCTCCCTGGAGCGCACGTCCCTCCCTGGTCTCCCCGAGCGGCTGCGCCGTCGTCTCCACGGTACGGGTCGGGCTGCGGCGACGCTTTCCATCCGGCCACGGGTTGTGGACAACCGCGGCCGAAAACCGCACGTCGGAGATGTCCGTTCCCTATGGAATGCCCGTTTCGGCATGCGTACGTGCGGACATGCCCGACTGTGCGCTGAGCGCAAAAGGTGTGCGCGCCGCCCTCTCGATTGGACACGGGTGGCGCTCCGCGGTCACCCTGTCTCCCGTTCGAACGCGCCTCTGGCGGCACTCCTCCCCCTCATCCTTCTTCTGCCGTCGTGCGCGGATCACCTTGCTTCCCCGATCCAGGAGAGCCACGTGACCCGACTCGGCCACGCGCGCACCCTCGCCC
>JBOHEE010000063.1:0-2665 GCA_050700895.1 Nitriliruptorales bacterium
CCCGCCACCAGCGCCCGACAGTCCGGCCTGCGACCCGACCGGCAACACCCAACCGACCCTCGTCGACGTCGCCTGACGGCGCCCGACTCACATCAACGATCCTGCGCTCGCGCACGGCTCGAACCGCCCGACTCACATCAACGATCCTGCGCTCGCGCACGGCTCGAACCGCGGAGCGTGACAGCGCGTGCGTCGCCTAGCCTCGCGCGGCAGTGAGCTCTCGGACCCGCGGCCTGGCAGCGCTCGCGATCTTCCTCGCGACGACGGCGGTCTTCCTGTGGCCGGCGCTGTCGGGCCCCCACACCTACGGCGCCACCGACCTCCTCGCGACGCAGGCCCCGTACCGCGAGTTCATCCCGGAGCGGGTCCGTGCCGCGAACACGCTCCAGAGCGACCAGACGATCCAGATCGCGCTCGTCGCCGAGTTCTGGGAGGCGGCGCGGCGGGGTGAGCTCCAGCTCTGGGAGTCCGACCAGGCGGGCGGCCTGCCCCTCTTCACCGGGGTGCACAACCGCGTCCTCGCCCCCTTCCACCTCGTCTTCCTCGTCGTCCCGCTCGCCCTCGGCACCACCGCGGCGGCCGCCTTGGCCGTCTTCCTCTGCCAGGTCGGCGCCTACCTCCTGGCGCGGCGGCTCGGACTGGGCTGGGGCGGGGCGGTCTTCGCCGCCGTCGCCTACACGTTCTCCGGACCGGTCGTCGCCTTCCACCTGCGGATCCTCGAGGCGTTCGTCCTGCCGTGGCTCCTCTGGGCGATCCACGGCGCCCTCTTCTCCCCGCGCCGGGGTGCGTTCCTCGTGGGCGTCGCGGGAGCCACCGCCGCGACGTGGTTCAGCGGCTTCCCCGCCGCCGGCTTCTTCAACCTCTACTACGCCACCGCCTTTGTCCTGGTGCTTGCCTGGTTCGCCACACGCGGTCAGAAGGTTCTGAGGTGGGTGGGCACGGCCCTGCCGGTGGGGCTGGCGATGCTGGCGGGGACGCTCGTGGCGGCGGTCCAGCTCCTCCCCACGTTCGGCTTCCTCGGCGCCGGCGCCCGCGAGCCGTTCCCGCTCGACCACTCGGCCGGGCTCGCCCAGCTCGCGACCGCGGTGTCGGGGCGCTTCTACGGCGCCTTCCAGTTCAGAGACTGGTGGTCGCCGTTCTTCGGGTTCTCGAACCCGGTCGAGGCGTCGTCGACGATGGGGACGGTCACCCTCGCCCTGCTCGCGGTCGTGGCGCTCGGCAGACGCAGGGCGGGGGCAGCCACCGACGGGAACCGGGAGGGACGATCCCGGGACCATGACGCCCCACGGGTCGAGTGGCTCCTCGGCCGCTTCCTCCTGCCGTCGGGGATCCTCGTCCTCCTCGCCGTCTACCTCGGCGGCGTCGCGCTCGCTGTCGTCCACGTGCTGCCGTTCATGGCGACGAACTCCTTCGGCCGGGCGCGCTACCTCCTCGCGCTCGTCATCGCCGTCGCCGCCGGATACGGGCTCGACCTCCTGACGCGGACCCGCGACGCGAGCCCGCGCGAAACGGTCTCGACCCCCCAGCCGGACGACGCCCAGCAGCGGCCCGGGATCGCGGTCCGCGTCCAGGTCGGGTTCGTTCTCGCCGCAGTCGCGATGGGCGTCGCGCTCGGCGTCGACGCGGCCCTGCCGGTCGACCGGCTGGGCGACGCGCTGCGGTCGCTCGTCCTGCCGGGGGTCGTGCTCGCGGTGGCGCTCGTCGCCATGTTCGTCCTGCGGCGCGCCCCGCGGACGCTCGCCGCCGTCCTGCTCCTGCTCGTCGCGGTCGAGCTCCAGTGGGGCGGCTGGGGCTTCACCCCGGCCTCGGACACCGCCCACTTCTATCCCGAGACCCCCGCCCTCGACGCGATCGAGGCTGCGACCGGCCCCGGCGGGGAGTGGCGGTTCCTCCCGCTGGAGCGCACCACTCTGCTCGCCCACACAGCGGCGTTCCTCGACGTGAACGACGCCCGCGCCGAGTACCCGGTCCACGGCGCCTACGCGGATCTGCTCCGGGCCGCCGACCCCGGGCTCCCCCAGGATCAGACGAAGGTCGTTTTCGTGCCGAGCTTCACGGGGCGGCTCGACCCCGGCAGCCCGATCCTCGACGCGCTGTCGGTCCGGTACCTGACGGTCGCGTTGAACGAGCGCCTGCTCGAGATCGGGCCGGCCGTCAGCGCCGACCTCGAGGAGACCTCGACCCCTGCCGAGGTCTCCCTGCCGGTGCCCGACGGCGGGATACGCGGCGTCCGACTCGACCTCCGGCTCGCCGACTCCGACTGCCGACGTGGCTGGGTGGAGCTGTCCATCGGCGAGGCCGCCGCTCGCCGCCTGGTCCACGACGTTCCCCGTGAACGGCCGCTCACCTTCCCCCTGCCGGATCTCGAGCCGACCGGCGGCATGGTCCGGGCCGAGGTCCGGACGACCGACTGCGAGGTCGTCGTCCGCGGGACCGCGGAGGTCGTCCCGCCCGCGCCCGACACGGCCCTGCGCCTCGTCTCCACGACGGGTTGGTCCGTGTACGAGCGAGCGAACGCCCGCCCGCGGGTCGAGATCGCCACGGCTGCGCGGGCCATCGACGACCCCGCGCGAGCCGTCGCCGCGATCGCCGCGCGTGAGCCCGGCGGGCCGGTCGTGGTCCCCGGCAACGACGCCGTCCCGAGCGAGCTCGCCCCCGGTCGCGC
>JBOHEE010000064.1:0-4998 GCA_050700895.1 Nitriliruptorales bacterium
GCGAGGTAGGCGGCGGCGATCCAGGGCGGCAGGACGAGCGCGAACCCCTTCGCGAGCAGCGACACCGCACCCACCGCCCCGACCACGACCGCGAGGCGCGGGCGGACGTCACCGTCCCAGACCGCCACGAGGAGGAGGGTGAGGACGCCGAAGGCGAGCGTGAGGAGGTTGTCGTTGTTCACGGCCGCGCCGATGTGGGTGAGCTGCGGGATCGCGAGCGGCACCGCCGCCGCCGCGACGGCCGCGACCGGTGGCGCCCCGATGCGCCGGGCCGTGGCCCAGGCGAGGAACGGCAGCGGCGCGACCATCGCGACCGACACGAGCCGCATGAGCCACACCGACTGGAGGAAGTCGAGCGGACCGGCGAAGACCTCGACGACCGCCGACAGCACCGCGCTCACCGCGCCGGTCACGTAGTAGTACAGCGGCGGGTGGTTCGCGAGCTGGTTCGGCTCTCCCGCGGCCGCCCACCCACGCTCCTCGGCGAGGTGATCGAAGGTCGCTCGCGTGCCGCGCGGCATCGCCTCGGCGGCGCCCCCGAGGTCACCGAACGTCGGGCGGTCACCCCGGGCCGTCGCGTCCTCAACCGTGTGCCGCGGCGGCCGGGCGATCTGGATCCCGCCGGGCTGGACGCGCTCGCGGGCGGCCACGACGGGGACGGACATCTGCGCCTCGTCGTAGTCGGGCCATGCGAGGGTCCGCCGGGCGTGGAGGACGAGGTCGACGTGGCCGGCCTCGTCCGGTGGGCGGAAGGCGGGGAAGAGGAGGGAGGCGCCCAGCAGCAGCGCGATGTGGAACGCGGTGAGGGCCCACACCGCCCGCGGCACCCGCTCACCCAGCACCCGCTCGCCCAGCATGGGCGGAGCGTACGGGGCGGCCGATCGGGCGTATGGTCGTTGTGTGAGCTGCCCGCCACCCGCAGCGGGCGCCGCAAGCGCACAGAACGTCCCGCTCTGTGCGTCGGCGGCGCCCAGCTGCTGAAGGGTGGCGTGCGACTCACACCACCACCTCACATCACCACGTGGCCTCCGTACGCTCTCGGCCGTGGCCACCGTGCATGTGTTCATCGGGACGAAGGCGCAGTACATCAAGACCGCGCCGGTCCTTCGGCTCATGGACGCGCGCGGAGTCGAGTACCGGCTGATCGACTCCGGCCAGCACGCGGCGCTCGCGACCGGCCTGCGGGCGGAGCTCGGCGTGCGGGCCCCGGACCGCGTCCTCGGCGGCGACCGCGACATCACCTCGATCCCGCGGGCGATCACCTGGTCGGCCGGCCTCGCCGCCCGGCTCCTCTCCCGCCGCCGGCTCCTCCGCGACGTGTTCGCCGGCGAGGGCGGGGTCTGTGTGGTCCACGGCGACACCCCGTCGACGCTGCTGTCGACGCTCATGGCGCGGCGGGCCGGGCTCGCTGTCGCCCACCTCGAGGCCGGGCTGCGCTCCCACGACCTCCTCCACCCGTTCCCCGAGGAGCTCGTCCGCGTCCTCGTCATGCGCGTCGCCGACCTCCTGTTCGCACCCGACGCGACCGCGATCGCGCACCTCGCCGGGATGCGCACCCGCGGCCAGGTCGTGCCGCTCCCCGCGAACACCTCGCTCGAGGCGGTCCGCCACGCCCTCGGCGGGCGACTCGAGGTCGCGCCGACGGGGCCGGTCCTCGTGACCATGCACCGCGTCGAGAACCTCCATCGCCCCGCCCGCGTGCGCGGTTTCGTCGACCTTGCCTGCCGCATCGCCGAGGACCGGCCGGTCCGGTTCGTCGTCCACGGTCCGACGCGGCCGGTGCTCGAGCGCCACCGTCTCATCGCCCCCCTCGAGCGGGCCGGCGTCGAGCTCAGCGGGCTCGTCGGCTACGAGACGTTCGTCCGCCACCTCGCGGCAGCGCCCTTCGCCGTCGTCGACGGCGGGTCGATCCAGGAGGAGTGCGCGCTGCTCGGAGTGCCGACGCTGCTGTGGCGGGGCCGGACCGAGCGCCCCGACGGCCTCGGCGAGAACGTCGTCCTCGGCCGCTACGATCCTGCGACCGTCGACGCGTTCCTCGCGGACCCGGAACGCCTGCGCCGTCCGCCCGCCTCCAGCGACCTCCGCCCGTCCGAGACCATCCTCGACACGATCCTCGAAACCCTCGACCCCGGGCGACTGTGACGTCGAGCCGCTCCGGCCCTTCGACGGGACATCCTCGACACGATCCTCGAAACCCTCGACCCCGGGGCCTAGCCGGCAATACCGTTCCACGGCCCCCGCGGGAGCCCCCAAGCTGCCCTTCGACCCCTCGGTCCACAAACCGCCCCGGATCCACGTGTTCGGCGGGACGGTGGCGCAGTACATCAAGACCGCCCCGCTGCTGCGCCTCATGGACGCGATGGGGGTCGAGTACCGCCTCATCGACTCCGGACAGCACGCGTTCGCGTCGCTCGCGGTCCGCGCGGACCTGGGCCTTCGCGAGCCGGACCGGGTGCTCGGCGAGGGGGTGAAGGACGTCGACAGCGTCACGGCGGGCCTCAGGTGGGCGGGCGGCCTCGCCGCGACCCTCGTCTCGGGACGCCGCCTGCGCTACGAGGTCTTCTACGACGAGCCCGGCATCTGCATCGTCCACGGCGACACGGTCTCGACCCTGCTCGCGGCGCTGATGGCGAAGCGGGCCGGGCTGAGGGTCGCCCACCTCGAGGCGGGCCTGCGTTCCCACAACCTCCTCCACCCCTTCCCGGAGGAGCTCGTCCGGATCATCGTCATGCGCCTCGCCCACTACCTCTTCGCCCCGGGCGAGGCCTCGGTCGCGAACCTGCGCCGGATGCGCGTGAAGGGACGCGTCGTCGGGCTCCCGACGAACACGACCCTGGAGGCGCTGCGGCACGTGCTCGGCGGCGAGCTCGCGCAGAAGGAGCCCGGGCCGGTCATCGTCACCATGCATCGCCTCGAGAACCTCCGGTCGGGTCGCCGCGTCCGCGATCTCACGACGCTCGTCGGCCACATCGTCGCGCGCTGGCCGACGCGGTTCGTCGTCCACCCGCCGACGAGGCCCGTCCTCGAGAAGCGCGGCGGCGCGGAGTCGCTCGCCGCGCTCGGCGTGGAGCTGACCGGGCTGCAGCGCCACGACGAGTTCGGCGCGATGCTCCGCGACGCCCCGCTCGTCGTCACCGACGGCGGCTCGATCCAGGAGGAGTGCGCGCTCCTCGGCGTGCCGACCCTGCTCTGGCGCGACCGCACCGAGCGCGAGGACGGCCTCGGGCGCAACGTCGTCCTCGCCCACCACGACCTCACCGTCGCGGACCGCTTCCTCGTCGATCCCGAGCGCTACCGCTTCCCCCCGGTCGACGTCGACGTCGCGCCCTCCCGCATCGTCCTCGAGACGCTGCTCGCGGAGCTTCCGAAGACCGCGGACTAGCAGGTCGGGGGACCACGTCTCGCATCCAAGGAGAGACTCGGAGAGGCCGCTCGACACTACGCTCCTGTCGTAGCAAGGCGACGCGGCCGGCTCGCATCCAAGGAGAGACTCGGAGAGGCCGCTCGACTGCTTGAGTCCCCCGAACCCCACTGTCGGGGGCTGCGTCTCACGTGGTGGAGGCCGGGCCTTGGAGGCTCGCCCAGCTAGCTAGGAGTCCTCTTCTTCGAGCTGCCGGTCGAGCTTCTGGAGCGCGAGCTCCTCGGCGAGCGTGCGCGTCTCGCGCTCGAGCCGCGAGATCTCCCAGCTCAGGTGGACGACGACGAGCAGCAGCACGATGAGCGCGACGAAGAAGAGCAGGTTCGTCGCCTCGGCGACCCCGAGGGCGGCCGCGGCGCGCTCGAGCAGACGCGGGTAGACGGCCAGGACGGTCGTCGCCGCGCCGAGCACCACCCACAGCACCGCGTACTTCTCCCGCAGCTCTCGGCGGCGGACGAGCTCGAGGATGAACAGGAGCACGCCGAGGGCGGTCACGAGGACGATGGCCTGGATGCCGGTCACGTGCTCCTCCTCCGACGGAACCCCGGGGTCCCCCGACGGATGCCGACCAGGCTCACGACGACGAGGGCGCGGATGGCGTAGGCCGCGGCCGAGAGCGGGTTCTTGCTCGGCTGGCCGCCGAAGCGCTCCCGCATCGCGGCCGCGACCTGGTCGATGCGGAGGTCGGCGTGGGCGGCGATGACGAGCGACTCGACGGTGTCGCCGAGGAACTCGACCGGGTAGTCCCGCGCGAAGACCTCGATCGCCCCGGGCCCGCACGCGCGGAAGCCCGACGTCACGTCGGTGAGCCGCCGACCGGCGAGCCGGCTGACCGCCCGCGACAGGAAGCGCATCGCCCAGCGTCGCGGCCCGCGGACCTCGTAGTTCCCGCGCCCTGCGAACCGCGCCCCGATGACGACGTCGGCGTGGTCGAGCCCGTCGAGGAGGCGGCTCGCCTCCGCAGGGTCGTGCTGCCCGTCGGCGTCGATCTGCACGACGGCCTTGTAGCCGCGGCGGTACGCGAAGCGGTAGCCGGCGCGCATCGCGCCGCCGACCCCGAGGTTGTAGGGGAGGCGCAGGACCCACGCACCGGCCGCCTCGGCGACCTCGGCGGTGTCGTCGTCGGAGCCGTCGTCGACGACGAGCACGTCCACGTCGCTCAGGTGCTCGCGGACCTCGCGCACGACGGTCCCGACCCCGGCCTGCTCGTTCCAGGCCGGGATGACGATCAGCGTTCGGCCCCCCCGCCACGGGCCCGCCGTCATCGTGCTCCTTCGCGCTCCCACGGGCGCGCCGTCCGCGCCCAGGCGCCCAAACCCAGGGCGAGCGCGATCCCCACGAGGGACGCGGCCGCGCCGAGCGTCAGCGCAGTCGGAGCGTAGTTGAAGGCCACCGTGGAGCGGCCGGACGGGACCACGACGCCGCGGAAGGCGTGGTCGACCGTGACGACGGGGACCAGCCGCCCGTTGACCCGCGCACGCCACCCGGGTGCGGCCACGTCGCGGACGACGAGGAGCGTCTCCCCGTCGGCTTCCACCTCGATCTCCAGCTCGTCCTCTCCGTCGCGCACGAGTCGGGCG
>JBOHEE010000065.1:0-2256 GCA_050700895.1 Nitriliruptorales bacterium
AGGACTTCGTGGATGAGTCCGAGCAGGAGCACAGCGAGCTGCGGAATCGCTGACGTCCGCGCCCGACACGACCGGGCGCCGACCTCCCGGGTCGTCCCGTGCCGCGCGCCGACGTACCCTGGGACCATCACCACAGCGACGAAGGGAACCGACGGATGCCAACGGGCCGCGTGAAGACCTTCAACACCGAGCGGAACTTCGGCTTCGCCCAGCCGACAGAGGGCGGGCGGGACGTCTTCGTGCACGCCTCGTCGGTCGAGTCCAGCGAACCGCTGCGACCCGGGGACATCATCGAGTACGAGCTCGCCGAGACCGACGAGGGCGGTCTGCAGGCGACCAACGTCCGGGTGACCGAGCGCGCGCCGGAGGACAACCCCGCCGGCCGCGTCGTGACCGGAGGGGCACCGCCCACCTGGGACAAGCTGGAGGAGATCAGCCGTGAGCTCCGCCAGGACCGACGTCAGCGTCGCCGTCGGCGCTGAGCCGACGCAGGGGACGTCCGTGGCAGGGTCGACGCCGCGCCTCGGTGGCACGTCGACCGCGCCGGTGCGAGAGCCAGACACCCACGTCGACGAGACCGTCGCCACCGACGGGCCGTGGGACGTGATCGTGTGGGACGACCCCGTCAACCTCATGTCCTACGTGGTGTACGTCTTCCGCAAGATCTTCGGCTACACGGAGCCGGTCGCGCGCAAACTGATGCTCGACGTCCACAACAAGGGCAAGGCCCTCGTCGCGAGCGAGCCGCGCGAGAACGCCGAACACCACGTCCGCCAGCTCCACGCCGCCGGGCTCCAGGCGACGATGCAGCGCTCCCTGTGAGCCCTGCCGCCAGGGCCCACGGCGACAACGTCCGCCTGGAACTCGAGGAGTTCGAGGTCCAGCTGCTCCGCTCCCTTCCACCGGCCCTTCGCGCCCTCCTCGAGGGCGGCGACACCGAGGACCCGGTACTCGGTCGGCTCTTCCCGCCGGTCTCGCCCGACGACGCGGACACCGATGCCGAGGTTCGTCGCCTCATCTACGACGACCTCCTCCAGGAGCGCCTCGAGTCCCTGACGGCCTTCACGGAGATCCTCGAGGCCGCCCGGAGCCGGCGCGGGAAGACCGTGCTCGACCTCGACGCCGAACAGGCCCAGGCGGCCTTGAGCGTCCTCAACGACCTGCGGCTCACGCTCGGGATGCGCGTCGGCATCACGTCGCTCGACCGTGACGAGATCGACGAGACCCATCCCGCGTACCCCACCCTGGCCGTCATGGACCACCTCGCGTGGATCCAGGAAGAGCTCCTGTCCGTGCTCGATCCACCGAGTGTCGGTCGTGGCTGAGGACACGCGACGCTGGATCGTCGACGGCATGAACGTCGTCGGGTCGCGGCCCGACGGCTGGTGGGAGGACCCTCCCGCCGCCATGGAGCGCCTCGTCCGGCTCCTGGCTGCGTTCGCCGCCGAGGAGGCCGCCGACGTGACCGTGGTCTTCGACGGGCCGCAGCGCCAGCTCGAGGAGGAGCCGCGAACCGATGCCCTCCGGGTCGTCTTCGCCGCGGAGCGCGGAGCGGCCGAAGCCGATGACGTCATCGTCGATCTCGCGACGGAGAGCGCCGACAGCGTGCGGGTCGTCACGTCCGATCGGGGCCTCGTCGGCCGGCTGCCGGCCCGGACCGAGGTGATCGGAGCCGGAGGCTTCCGTGACCGGCTCGAAGCGCTGGCGGGCTAGGGGAGCGCGGTGGACATCGGGATCGGCGTCAGCGAGGACGTCACGCCCGACGTCCAGCGTCACATCGCACGCGAGGTCGAGGGGATGGGGCTGCATTCCCTCTGGACGAACGAGGCTCGCGGCCGCGACGCCCTGCTCGTGTGCTCGACGTGGGCCGACGCGACCACCCGGCTCCGGGTCGGCGTCGGCGTCGTGCCCGTCTGGTCCCGGACTCCCGCCCAGCTCGCGATGGCCGCCGCAACGCTCCAGGAGTCGACGGAAGGCCGGTTCCTCCTCGGGATCGGGGTGAGCCACCCCGCGACCATGGACCCGTGGCACGGCGCCGGCTACCGCCGGCCCCTCGAAGCAGCAGGGGACACGCTCGCCATCCTCCGCCGCCTCTTCGCGGGGGAGCCGGCGGACCACGAGGGCGAGGTGTTCTCGTCCCGCGGCCTGCGCCTGGCGATGGACCCCCTCCCGCCGTCGCCGCCCGTCTACCTCGCCGCGATGGGCCCGCGGATGCTCGAGCTCGCCGCGCAGCATGCCGACGGGGTGCTGCTGAAC
>JBOHEE010000066.1:0-5749 GCA_050700895.1 Nitriliruptorales bacterium
GGCCGCGGCGGCCGACCCGAGCTGGCGAAGCCGATAGGTGGTCACCCGCTCGCCGAGGGGGACGTCCTCGAAGAGCCGCGCCTGCCGGAGTTGGAGGGCGAGCTGCCGTTCGCTGCGATGGTCGACGACCCGGCCCAGGCGGTCCGCCGCGGCACGCACCGGCGGGACGAAGAGCTGGAGGAGGGCCCGGAGTCCTGCCGGTCCGCCTTCCAGGCCGAGGACGCGTGCCGTGTCGCCGAGCTCGGGGAGGCTCGCCGCCGTGTACGGGCGCACGCGCTGAGCGAGCCGCGGGAGGGGACGAAGCAGCCACGCGCCGATGCCCCCGACGACGAGCCCGGAGAGCATGGAGACGGCCAGCTGCGTGTGGAGGCTGTTCACGGGGAGACCTCCTCCCGGCCCCTCCAGCGCGACCGTGGCATGGACCCGCCGAAGACTCGCTCCTCCTCCGGGTCCCGCGAGAGGCGACCGACGAGCCACGCGCCGACCGTGCTCATGACACCCCCCGCTATGACCACGAGCACGCCGCCGGTCGAGCGGTAGAACTCACGGAAGGGACCGTTCTGGAGCGTCAGGACGAGGAGGACGATCCAGGGCAGCACGAAGACCGCCCGAGCGTTGATCCGCTGCTCGAGGGCGTCCGTCTCGATCTCCTCCAAGGTCCGCACGTCCTTCGTCGTCGCGTCGGCGAGGTCGCGCAGGATCTCGGGCAGGAGCGAACCCCCGCGCTCCTGTGTGAGGACAAGCACCTCGATCACGCGATCCGACGTCGGGTCGGCGAGTTCCTCCTTGACCAGTTCGAGGGCAGGCACGACGCCGAGGACCCTGGCGAGGAGCGGGTACCTGGAGAACGCCTCGCCGAGCGGTTCGGGACCGTGCTCGGCGAGCGCGGCGACGGCGGCGTGAAGCGAGTGCCCCGCGGAGACGGCGGCGATCACATCGCGGAGGCCGTCGGGCCATGCCTCCTGCAGCCGCCGCAGCCGCGTCGCGCGACGGCGTGCGAAGTAGGCGCGAGGGAGGAGCGCGACGGCGACCGCGGGCACGATGGCGACCGCGGGCGCACGCGTGAGCATGGCGCCGACCACGAACGCGACTGCTCCTGCGGAGACCGAGCCGAGCAGGAACTGCCGCGGGCTCACGTCGACGCCGGCCTGCGCGAGCCAGGCCCGGTGGCGTGAGCCGGCCGCCCCGGCCGTGGTCCGACGGAGTCGGGGGGCGCGACCGGTGAGGGCCGCGAGGGCGAGGTAGACGGTCACGCCTGACAGGATCGCGGCCATGAGCATCACAGCGGCGACCTCCGACCCTCGAGGATGGACCGCAGCGTCATCCCCTCCGGCAGGGCGCGTTCCATGCGCTCCGCCCCCGGCGGGAGGATCCCCGTCCAGAACAGCGGCTTGCCCAAGCCGTCGCGCACGAAGATCGGATCGGTTGAGAAGTCGTCGTGCAGTGCCGGCGTGAGGGCGATGATCTCGGTGACCTCCCGTCGGAGGCCGCGCCCCGACGCGCTCGGCTCGAGGTCGCGTTCACAGTGGACGACGAGGTCGATGGCCGACGTGAAGACCCGTCGCACGATGCGCTCGGTGACGTTCTCGCCGGCCATCAGTGCCGCGTTGACGATCGCGGTCAGCGAGTCACGAGCGGAGTTCGCGTGGACCGTGCAGGCGAAGCCGCAGCCGGCGTTGACGGCACGCGTCAACTCGAAGGCCTCCGCGCCCCGCACCTCGCCCACCACGATGCGATCCGGCCGCATCGCCAGCACGAACTTCACCAGCGCGCGGAGGGACACCTCTCCCGAGCCGTCGAGGGCGGGGGGCCGCGACTCGTAGTACCCACCGTGAGTCAGCGGAACGTGGAGTTCCCGGATCTCTTCGCAGGAGCGCACGCAATGGCTGGAGGGGACCGCGGAGAGCAGCGCCGCGAGCAGCGAGGTCTTCCCGGCGCCCGGCGGCCCCGAGACGAGCACGTTCGTGATGGTTCTCATCGCCGCCCAGAGGAAGCCCGCGGCCTCGGGCGTGAGAGAGTGCTTCGACACGAGCGAGGCCATCGTCTCGCGCCGGGAGGCGTGACGTCGGATCGTCGCCGAGAGGAGATCGGTCACCGGAGGGATCGCAGCCGTCAGTCGCGCCCTCCCGTCGAGCACCCTTGCCTGCACGAGCGGGTTCTTCGCGTCGAGGTGCCGTTCGCTCGTTGCGAGCAGGCGGTCGACCACCTGACGGTTCTCGTCCGCGGTGGTCGGGACGTTCAGGCCGAGCAGCCGGCCGGTCCTGTCCAGGTAGGTCACCCGCTCACCCTCGATGAAGATCTCCTCCACGTCGGACCGGCGCAGGATCTCGCTGAGCGGACCGAAGCCGCCGATGGCGCGAACGACGCGGTCGGCCATGGCCGTCGGATCGTGGAGGGCGGTGCCGTTGCCGAGATGCGCGCTCGCCTGATAGCGGTCGACCGCCGCCTCGACGAGCTCTCGGACGGCTTCGCCATGACGTTCAGGATCGAGGCCACCCGCCTCGAGGCGGTCGAGCACGTCCCTTCGGATGCCCTCATAGGCGGTCGCCGGCGCGGTCACACCGCCACCTCCGCCGGTCCCGCGACCGCGGAGGCGCCGGCCGCCCCCTTCACGTCTTCGGTCACGAGGGAGTCGGCAAGCCGATCCACGGCGCGTAGGAACGGTCCCCGATCGACCATGACTCCGCGCCACGCCGCCTCCTCGACTCGACGATCGGCAGGGAGGAACCCCAATGACCGCAGGGGCCACGAACGCCAGAGCTCCTCGGACAGCTCGCCACGGACGAACCGGCCACGCGGTACCGCGTTGACCGCACCGTGGAGCGGGGTGTCGTCGACGACGGCGTCGACGTCGCTCACCCAGCTCAGCAGCCGTGCGACTCCCACGGGCGTCGGGGCGCAGACCGCGACGATCACGTCGGCGTGCGCGAGGGCCGCCCGCGTGAGCCCGAACCGCTCCGAGCCGTGGCGGGTCCGCAGCTCCTCGGTGGCCGGTCCGACGTCGGCGATCACGATGTCCGCGCGCTCGCGGACCGTGTCGATGACGGCCAGGAGCTCGCGCGGTCGGACGTGGTGCCAGTCGCGCGGACTCGGCAGGCCGACAAGCACCTCCACACCGGGTTCGACCTGACGAAGGGCAGCCTCCAGCTGACCGTTGCCGTACTCGACCACGTCGATCGCGGTGCGAAGGTTCGGGTGGAGCGGGAGGCCCAGCCGTTGGGCGACCGCAGGAGAGACGTCGTCCGCGTCGACGACCACGACGGACGACCCGCGGCGGGCGGACGCGGCCGCCAGGCCGATCGCGACCTCGGTCCTCCCACAGCCACCACCGGGACCGCCGACGGCCACGACCGGGGCCCTGCCGCGAACACCCGCCTCCGAGCCGTTCACTCCTCCGTCGTCGGTGTCGAGGTTGCTCCGAAACGACTGCGCCTCGGCAAGCGCCCGCACCGCGTCGACGACTTCACCGGGTGGGGTCGTCGACGGCAGGACTTCGTCGACGCCGAGCTCCTGGAGACGGGTGCGGCCCCACGGCTCCGCAGGGTCGAAGACGCCGAGGATCCGACGCCCCCGCTGCCGCACGTCGTCGACGAGCCGTGGGCTGAGGAACGACGTGAGATCCTCGACCACGAGGACGTCGTAGCCCTGCTCGAGGGCATCCTCCGGACCGACGATCCTGGCTCGGACGAGCGCCCCGCCGTGGTCGGCGACCCATCGGTGCAGATCCTCCGCCCAGTCCCGGGGGGATACCACGATGGCGAGTTCGGGGGACGGCATGTCAGTGGTCCGCCACGTCTGGTGCTGGCCCGCCTGCGCCAGTGGAACGGACGATCTCGATCGCCTCCGACCGAATGGCGTTCGCGAGACGGAGGGCGGTCTCGGCGTCGACGGCCACCGTGACGCTGAAAGGAGAGAGCCCGCCGAGCGCCGCGCCAGACCGGTCCGCAACGTCCAGCACTTGAAGGTCGACCGCGATGAACGCGGCTCCATCCGCTGTGACCTCGATGACGTCGATGCGATCGCCGACGCGCAGTCGTCCACCCACTGCGTGGGAAGGATCGATCGGAATGCTCATCGCGCGAGGCCCCGCCTCGGCGCCTGGGTCGGTGAGATCGGACCAGCCCACGAGGTGTCCGGCCGGCACCCGGTTGACGAGGACGGCACCCGCGGCCTCGCCTGCCCGATCCGGCCCGACGAGCGTCTCGAGAACGTCGCCGGTCACGCGCACGTCCACGAAGCGCAGCGACGCGGCCTCGAGGACGTCGCCGGGCAACAGCTCGCCCGCAGCCACCGCCACCCGAACCGTCTCGTCGCCGGCTCGCAGGATCGCGAAGTTCGCGAGCGCCGCCAGCACCGCCGCCACGACGATCAGGACGTGGCTCGCCGATGCCCTGCTCGTCCACGGACGTCTCGCTCGGGGTCCCCGGTCCCCTCGAACCCCGTTGCCCGACTCTTGGGTCGGCGTCTCGACCGCGGCCACTGCCACCCCCTCGCGCGCCCCTCGGCGCGGTCCGAACTGATCGGTCCGGAAGGCCGCCCCCCTCCCGACCCCTGGCCTAGTGCTTCGCTTCTCCCCCGGTCGATCCCTGTGAGTGGGGATCGGGTTGTCCGCTTCTCCCGGAAAGAGAAGAAGCGCTGTGCGATCAGCAGATCGCAGTGCGCGACGAGCGCGCGGCTCGCGCACCCGCTCGTGCGGTCAGGCCCCCTCGCGCGCCTCCTGCGTCTCCTCCGCCGCCGGGTTGTGCGCCGGCTGTGAGCGGAGCCACTCGATCACCTCGTCCTTCAGGTACTTGTAGGTCCGGCCGCCGGGAACCCGGTGCGCCGGCAGGACACCTTCGCGCGAGAGCCGCCGCACCGTGTCGATGTTCATGCCGAGGAGGTCGGCGACCATCGCCGCGTCGAGGACGGGGGGGAAGTCGTCGGCGACCATGCTCGAGCTCGCTTCTCCGGCACCGGACGGCCGCGGCCAATGCTAGGGGCGGCAGCTGCGCGCGAGGCCGCCGGGGGTCGTCGTGCTGTGGACAACTGGGATGTCAGCGCAGGCGGGCGACGTGGTCGATCGCGGCGGTGGCGACGAAGGTCTCCTCTCCGACCGCGCCGCGGAGGACGAGGTGGTCCCTGCCCACGGCGCCGAGCCGGCCGCTCAGCACGTCGCCTCCTTCGACGACCACGTCGATCTCGGCGTCGTCCATCTCGAGCTCCAGGAGGCGCCCCCGGAACGTCGCCGCCCCGCCGGCCGGCTCGCGGCCGCCCGAGGGCGCGCGCTCGACGACGGTGAGCACGACCGGTCGCCGCAGATTGACCTCGACGGTCGTCGCCGCGGTCTCGAGGGTGAAGAAGTCGCCGCCGGCGTGGGTCACCACGCCGGCGATCGTCCTGCCGCCGGTGCGGACCGCCACCCGGTCGCCACGGCTGCGCAGCTCCGCAGCGACGTCCGAGAGCGTCCGGCCACGAGCGGCCGCGAGGGCCGCGAGCCTCTCCCCCTCCTCGGCCTCCTCGCGGAGCTCGGCGCCGGCCCACTCGCGCAGCTCGCGCGCGACCTCGACGAACTCAGGATCCTCCCGCCAGTCGCCCATCCGTGGCCCCTCCCCATGCTGCCCGAGAGCGCGATCCTCCCGTTGCAGCAGGCGGGGCGCAACGCCGGCTCACTTGGCCGCCGCAAGCACCAGCGTGAGGGAACGCCACCCCCGTGCGGAAGGGACCTGGCCGCTTGTCAAGTCCGCGGGTCGGTCTAGCCCAGGTCTAGCCC
>JBOHEE010000067.1:0-4294 GCA_050700895.1 Nitriliruptorales bacterium
TGGACGACCGCCACGACCGGCGTCGCCGGGGCCGTCCCGACCGGCGCCGTTCCCCGAGCGACGGCTACCGGGCGACGCGCAGCGACCGCTTCGCGCGACTCGTCGACGACGCCGTCGCGACGCTGCCCCGCGAGTTCCTCGACTACCTCGACAACGTGCAGATCGTCGTCGAGGACGTTCCACCCGCGAACGTGCTCGGTGACGGCGACGAGGTCCTCCTCGGCCTGTACCAGGGCGTCCCGCGAACGGAACGCGCGGCGGACCCGCCCGTCCTTCCGGACCACATCACCCTGTACCGGCGCCCGATCGAGGCCCGCGCCACGTCCAAGGCCGAGCTCGCGGACCTCGTCCGCGACGTCGTGGTCCACGAGATCGCGCACCACTTCGGCATCGACGACGACCGCCTGGACGAGCTCGGCTGGTGAGGGTGGACGAACCCTCCGAGTCGGGGGGCTACGTCGCCCGCAGCATGCGGGAGACTTGTGCGGCTGCGGTCGACTCCCTGAGTCCCCCGAACCCCCTCACTCGGTCGGCGAGGCGGCGGGATCGGGTGACCCGGAGTCGGTCGCCGGCGGCGCGGCCTGTCTGGGCATCCCTCACTCGGTCGGCGAGGCGGCGGGATCGGGTGACGGTTCGAAGTCGAGCTCTGTCGCCGGCGGCGGGGTCTCCGGCGGGCTGAGCGCGGGACCCGACGAGGTCCCGACGCGACGGGCGAGTCCGGGAGAGAACTCGACGTGGGCAGCCGGCGCGCGGGGGGCCCAGGTCGCGCCCGGAACCCCGGTGTTCGTGACGAGCTCCAGCGGCGCCTCGATGGCGGCGCTCCGGAGACCGGCGACGACCCCGGCCCCGTTCGCCTCGACGAAGAGCGCATGAGAGGCAAGCTCAGGGAGGACGGCGGCGATGTCCACGGACCGGGCCGACCCGGCAGGGACCCGGATCCCCTGCAGCTCCTCGGGTGCCAGCGTGGCCGTCTCGACCGCCACCCGCACGGTCACGGTCGCCGGCTGCGAGGTGGGGTTCACGAGACGCAGCACCTCTGAGCGTCCTCGGGTCCCGATGCCGGCGAGCACCCAGAAGGCGTCGTGGCTCGGCTGGGCCAACTGGATGGCGAAGCCGGTGCCGTCGGCGGAGAAGAACGGCTCGGCCGCTCCGGCGCCGTCCCCGTTCCCAGGCGGCGCCTCGCCGTCCTCCTCCTGTTCAGGCGGCGCCTCCCCGTCCTCCTCCTGTCCAGGCGGCGCCTCGCCGTCCTCCTCCTGTCCAGGCGGCGCCTCCCCGTCCTCCTCCTGTTCAGGCGGGACCTGGCCGCCGCCGCTCACACGCACAGCGCCCGACACGACGACCGGGACCCCGTTCGTGGCGGTGACGGTCACCGCGCCCTCGCCGGCACCATCCGGGAGGAGACCGCGCAGGCTCATGCGACGCACGCCACCCGCCGGCACCAGGACCTCGTCGGTGCCCTGCAGCGGCGAGCCCCCGGTCGCCGTGTGGACCGTGAACGCGAGCGAGGCGGGGCGATCGTCGGGGTTCGCCACCCAGACCCACGTGTCGAGGTCCCGACCGGGAATCCACGGAACCGTCCAGGTCTCCGCGGCCGCCGGCGCCAAGCGGGCCAGAGTGAGACCTTCGACCCCCCCGATCGCCGCGTCGAGCGCCTGCCACGCCTCCGCCACGACACGCCCGGCACGCACCGTCACCACCGCACCGATGTCGGAGCGCTCGGGAGCATGATCGTTCAGCTCGATCACCCGGATGCCGCGACCCTGGACGGCGACGTTCTTGAGGAGCTCCGGCTCGAGTGGACCCTCGGGCGTGAGCAGTGTCACGCTGACCGCGGCGTCGGTGGGGAAGGGGTTTGCCAGCACGATGCTGGCGTGTGCCCCCCCATCCGTCGAGATGCCCGGCAGGTACCAGCTCGAGTTGGGCTGGGACTGGCAGGGGCCGACCACGAGCCCGCTCGGCTCACCGACGACGGTCCGGCGCCAGACGCGGAAGACGGCTGCCGGCGTGCCCCACCACTGCGCGACGACCCCGATGTCGTCCTGCCCCGCGCGCACTGGAACGGACCGCACCGCCGCGGGGAGCACCTCGACCTCTCCGCTCCGGATGACCCCGCCCGAGCCGAACGAGTGGATCCGGAGGTTCGCGCTCGTCGCCCGGCCCGGCGCGACGGCGCCGAGGACGCTGAGCTCGTCACGCCCCAAGGTCTCACCGACGGCGCAGTACCACGCACCGGACACGGCCTCGGCCGCCTCGACGTGCGGGGTGGGCGGAGGCTCCACAGGGCCCAGCGCGACGTCGGCGGCCGCCCCGGCTCCCACCGCCACGACGACGGCCAGGGACAGCGTCAGCGACGCGGTGAACGGCCTCATGGCCGATCCTTCGTTCTCGCGCCGTCCCGGACGAAAGCCGGCGGCCGCAGGACGAGCGAGACCGCCAGCAGGGCGAGCCCGGCCTGCAGAGCCACGAGCACCGAGCGGGTGCGCTGCGCCGAGTAGTGCACGGTGACCCGCTCGGCCGCCGCGGGGACCCCGAAGCGCACGAGCCCCCTGACCGTCGTGGCCTCGAGACGACGGCCGTCGGCCTCGGCGGCCCATCCCGCGGCCACGGTCTCGCCGAGGAAGATCGAGCCCGGACCCGGCGCCGTGCCCTGGTAGGCGTCGTCGGAGACGCGTTCGAGCGGGCTCGGGCGCGCGCCGACCGGCAGCTCCCCCTGCGCGACGAGCGCCCGCGTGGTCTGCTCGTCGGCGAAGACCGCCCGGGGGAGCCAGCGCTCGACCCGGAAGACGAGGCCCTGCTCGACGGCGAGCGGCTCGAGGTCGAACTGGTCACCGAGCGCCGCCTCGAGCTCCGCGCTCCGGCCTCCCTCGGGCACGTAGAGATAGCGGAAGTTCGCGAGACCCAGGCGCGCCGCGGCGGCGGGATCGGTCCGTACGACGATCGCCTCGACCGCGGCGTCGATCACCCCGGCGAGCTCCACCGGGGCCGCGGTACCGAAGTGGAGCATCGTCGGACCTTCCGGCCCTGTGGCGTCCCACCGAACCGTCGCGCCGTCCTGGCTCAACACGAGGACCCGGTAGGCGCCGACAGACTCCTGGTCGGCGGCCAGGAACGTCGGCAGGGCGGGGATCCCGACGTCGAAGCCCTCCCACGGGTCGCCGAGGAGGTGCGCGACCGACGCGAGCATCCCGACCGACACGGCCGCGGCGAGGATCGCGGCGCTCACCTGCCGCCAGCCGAATGCGTGGCGGGCGAGCGACTCCGCCGCGGCCCCGATGCCGACCGCGAGCAACCCCGCGTACGCCGCGGCCACGACCACCAGGACGAGGCCGGACGCGACGATGCCCTGATCCGGGGTGCGGCCGAGTCCCCACGCGGCGAGCGTGCCGACGAGCACCGTCGACCAGAGCACGCCGACCTGGAGCGGACGCCGAGGGCTCGCCACGAGGAGCGCGAGCAGGCCGGCTGCCGGGAAGGCGACCCCGACGACGAGCGGCGGGAATCCGGCGAGGTCCGGGGACAGCAGGAGCCAGCGCACGAAGGGAGCGTCGCCGGACACCGATCCGGCGTCGGACAGGAGTGGCGTGGGAGAGGCGAAGAGGTCCGCGGACCACGGGAAGAGCAGGACGAGTGCCCCGGCCCCGGTGGACGCGAGTCGGACGACGGCTCGTCTCCGCTCGACGAATGGACCGGTCGACATGGCGACGGCCACGATCGCGACGGCCAGGAGCACCCCGGCGATCCACGCCGTCGACGGCTCGAACGCGACCGCAACGGCGAGCACGATCGCGCCGGCCGCGGTCGCACGCCACGCCGTGCTCGCTGCGACACGGGTCGAGGCGACACGCCGGCCGACCGACACGAGCACCGGCAGCAGGGCGACCGTGGCGAGACCGCCGAGGTCGCCCGTCGTCAGGACGGCGATCGTCGGGGGGCTCAGTGCGTAGACGGAGGCGGCAGCGACCCGGGCGACCGACGACCCGGTGACGGTCGTGGCTGCGCGGTAGGCGGCTACCCAGGCGACGAGGGGCGCCCCGAGGAGGATGAGTCGAGCCGCCAGCCAGCCGTTGCCGGCGACGAGGCCGGTCAGGAGACCGAGTACGGCCTGGGCGGGCGATGTCGGGCCGGGCGTCGCGGTCCCGCCGAGATCGGTCCATCCGGATGCGTACGCACGCAGGAAGTCGAGCCCCGATGCGGGCCATGCGGCGAAGTCGCCGCCGCGCAGGTCGCCGGCGCGGAGAAGAGGCGCCACCGCGACGAGGGCGACGACGGCGAGCAACGCAACGGTGATCACGAC
>JBOHEE010000068.1:0-1921 GCA_050700895.1 Nitriliruptorales bacterium
CCCGCGGTTCCCCGGCCCACCTGTGGATAGCGCTGTGGGTATGTGGATGAGTAACATCGGCGTTCTTCCACCGTTGTTAGCAACCTGTGGATGGACCGTCTGCCCCACCGAGCCGATGTCCTCGAACACGGCGTGGAGCCATGGCGGGCCCGTCGGGTCACATCCGACCTCGTGGGACGAAACGCCCTCTCACCTGCGAGAACGCCTACCCCGCGTCCGGTCTCGTCGGTCCTCCCAGGACCCTTTCCGACGTCGCATGTGTCAGCCATGTGTCACCCGGAACGGCCCACGACTGCGCGTCGCGAACGTCGCCTGCAAGCCCGACCAAGACCGCGTCGGACCCTGATGCTGAGACGCCAGCGCGAGGATACGACTGAGCTCGGAGCGGCATGTTCACCACGCTGCCGGGTGAAGCGCGAGGTGGCGGAGCGCTCGGTCGGGTGACACCAGTGGCATGCCGTACGCGCGGGCGGTCGCCAGGATCAGCCGATCGAACGGATCGGGGAGTTCATCCCGGCTGGGCTCTCGAGCCAAGTGCGCGACGGCGTTGGTGACGGGCAGGACGTGGATGTTGATCTCGGGGTCGTCAAGGACCGCATCGAGTGCGGCGAGCTGATCGGTGGCGATGGGGTCGGTGCGCTTGTGCGTCGCGTACCAGATGTCGACCAGCGTGATCGCCGAGAGGTGGATGCCGTCACCGTTCGTCGGCAGCTTGCAGGAGGTCCGCTGCCGCCTCGGAGAGCCGTGGATCGCCAGCCAGCCACCAGACGATGGTGACCGTGTCGGCCACGACGGCACTCAAAGCCCGCGACGGCGCTCGAACTCGGCCAGCCGCACTGCCCGGTCATCCGCGAACGCCTCGGCGCCGAGCGATGGGAGCCTGCCCTTGAGGATCGCTCGACTGGGCTTGCAGGCTGCCGGTCGAGGTCGAAGCTCGATGGCGACGCGTTGTCCAGGGCCGGCTCCGGACGTGGCGACGTGGTCGGCAGGGATCAGGACCGTGCCGTCGTCGCGTACCTGGACCTCGAGCGTGCTCATGGGCGCAGTGTACCGACGTGTGTCGCGGACCGAGATGGTGCCTGCGGTGTGCTGGCTTGAGATCGAACCAGCAATGGCGAGGTGGAGGGCTCGACGTACCTGCCTGCTGGTCGGGCCTGTCGTGATGTGCGACGGGCGCCGGGCCGGGATGGAGTGGATGTGCGGTGTCGGCGTCGAGTGGGTCGGGTGCTGCCGGTGGCGGTCGGGCCGGTGGCGATCCGGGGCTGTCACAGGGTGATGATCAACTTGTGTTGGACCTATGGGCTGAGGAGGTTGCAGATGAACGGCTACGGACGGATGGCGATGAGGCACTGGGAGGAGCACGCGCCGAGCCGGGTCGCGGCGATGGGCGACCGGGAGGGGTTCTTCACGGATCTGGGAGTCCAGGTGGAGGCGCAGGTCGTGGAGTTGACGCAGCGTCTGGAGGGGACGCCGACCGACGGAGAGAGCTACGCGCAGGCGGTGGACGGGTTGACCAACGCGCGGATGCGGGCGGAGGAGATCGTGCTGGCGGAGCTGGTCTGGGTCGAGACTCCCGAGCTGGCGCTCTCGGAGGCGCGCGAGGAGTGGGAGGCGACCCGGCCCCCCGACAGCGCGTTGGCGAGCTGGGCGGAGCGGGTCCAGGACGCTCCGGAGACGGAGCCAGCGACCGAGGAGATCGAGGAGCTGGCCCGCCAGTGGGCGGTGACGCCAGCGTTCCTGCACGAACTGTTGGCGGCTCCGTTCCCGAGCCAGTTCCTGGCGGACAGCTCCGGGGTCCTGGCGGAAGCGGCCAACGTCCGGTTCCTGCGTCAGCGGGGCTGACGCCACGGTTCGTCCCGGTCTCGCAGGAGCTGTTGGCACCGTCGGGCGCAAAGGCCCGCTTCGGGGCCAACGTTGCGGC
>JBOHEE010000069.1:0-1514 GCA_050700895.1 Nitriliruptorales bacterium
AAGCACAATGTCTTCCTATTTCTACATTATGAGCTATATGCACTAGAGCATCAAGTTTAGTTCCTTCTCCAATTATTGTATCAGAAAGTGAACCCCTTGCTATAGAACAGTTAGAACAGATCTCTACATTATTGCCTAGAACTACTCCTCCAATATGTGGAAATCTTTGCAGCTCAAGAGTATCCTCCAATCTCTCATAAGCAAAACCATCAGCTCCGATAACTGTTCCAGGTTGTATAATACAATTCTTACCAATCCTTGTATTCTGCTCTATTATTACACGATCACCAACAACCGTATTATCTCCCATTATGCACTTATCTCCTATCTTGGTAAAGTTACCGATTGTGCAATTCTTACCTATCCGCGCACTTTCTAGTATTATAGCACTTGAACAAAGGCTAGTCTTGCTTGTGAGGTCGCGGTCATTGCGCTTTTTGTTATCTCTCATATTCCCAAGGGAAATCCTCTTCATTACTTTCATAGTCGCTAGCCTAGGATTTTCCACAAATATGATGCACCGAGGAGTCTTTGGAGTTTTTTTCTTCTAGACGCAATTCTTGCCAACGAGTTATCGCATAGAATAACTCGCGCTTGGGCCTTAGAGGTCGAACTAATAGTAGATTTTACATCTTTTGAAGAACAGTACGTCAGATCCTGGCTAGTTGATTTATTAATTGAAGCTACCTTTCTTACATATTTATGGTTACGTGACAAGTCATTACTATCTGTAGTGTATTCTATATCCAGATCAGATAAGACAGACTCAATATTTATTACACTATCAAAGATCATGTCCTCATCTCCTTCTTACTCAGTTAGTTGAAGATCCAAAATGGTAGATGTTAGATAATAATAGTATGATAAAATAATACTCGAACTCAAGTTCCCGATCTACAATTATGTATCCAATATATTTAAACGTACTATATTATTTATTGACACAGTTAGCTTGAGCTAAATAATGATCGATTTTCAAGTAGGAGAATCAGAATTATTCATACATAGGTGGGCCTAATATTGTTAGATAGTACTACTTAGACGGTGATTAGGTGCAAGATAAATGTATTCCCGTTCTCGAAATATCTAATTAGTAGTATTGTGTCTCCAATTCATATCCTAAATATGCGATGTGTCAATTGCGGTAACAAGAGTGAAAAAACGTTCCAATCCGATGAGCTTACGATTTTCAAATGTGATAAATGTGATACAGAGTACCGTCTTTTTATGCAGCCTAAAGGGCAGGTTGATGGATAGGAAATTTAGCTAATGTTACAAGCTTTAGGCAGAACATGATAACGATATTGGAATAAATGTGGAAGCCAGATTAAAACATAAATCTGGCAGTTATTCTGCAGACTTATATCTAGTATAGTCAATTAAGTAACTGTTGAATGCAGTTAGCCTCATTGCTTAAATGGGAGCCAATCAAGAGGAAGTGCCTGAAAATGGAAAATAGCAAAAAGCAAATAGAAGGGGGGGGGTTCATCATATTATCATGTTTTATTTAGATT
>JBOHEE010000070.1:0-2307 GCA_050700895.1 Nitriliruptorales bacterium
GCCTTCGTGCTGTTCCCGCGCATCCGGGCGGCCGTCCGCGCCCACCGGTTGACGCCGGGAGGCGGCGGGGGGGTGCGGGTCGAGGACGGCGGCGACCTCGTGGCCGCGTTGGCGTGGGCCGCCGGCCTGGAGGCCGCCAGGGCCGTGGAGCCGGACCTCCACAGCGTCGCCGCCGAGCGCGAGCAGTGGAACGACGCGAACAACGTCTTCGCGGTGGCTCCCGGCGAGGTCGTCGCCTACGAACGCAACGTCGCCACCAACGCGACGCTCGAGGAGGCGGGGGTCGCCGTGCTCCGCATCCCGTCGCAGGAGCTGCCGCGCGGGAGGGGCGGGCCGCGCTGCATGACCTGCCCGGTCTCCCGGGACCCGCTGTGAGCCGCCTCGCCGCGGGTACCTTGCTCGTCCAGCTCGGACCGGGTCTCGCCGCCAGGCGCACCCGGGCGTTCGTCACCTCACCCGAGGCCCCGACCACGAAGGAAGCCCGACCGTGAGCCGGCCACGCCTCCGTCTCGGCATCGATCTCGACGGCGTCTGCGCCGACTTCAACGTCGGCTGGACGCGGCGCTACAACGCCGCCTTCGGCACCGGCCTCGTCCATACCGACGTCGTCGCCTGGGACGGCGTGGTCGGGCTGACCCACTTCGAGGACATGGACGAGTTCTGGTCCTGGGCGCGTGCCGAGCGGCCGAGCTTCTTCCGCGACCTCCCCGTGGTCCCGGGCGCCCTCGAGACCCTCCAGGAGCTCGCGCGTCGTCGCCACCGCATCGTCGTCATCACCGCGAAGCCGCGCTGGGCGGTGCCCGACACCCTCGCCTGGCTCGCCGAGCACGAGCTTCCCGTCGACGAGGTCCACTTCACCTTCGACAAGCCGTCGGTCCCCGCCGACGTCTACCTCGACGACGCCCCCTCGTTCCTCCGCGGACTCGTCGAGCGGCGTCCGGGGGCCACCGTCTGCCGCTTCGTGCGCCCGTGGAACGAGCCGGTCGGCGGTGCGGTCGACGTCGCCGGCTGGACCGAGTTCGCCGAGGTCGTCGAGGAGCTCGAGACGGCCCGGGCGCGCTCGTCGTAGCACTCTGTGGAGGCTCGTCGCGCGCGGGCGCACGTTCCGTTCGCGGAGCGCGCACTCGGATGACAATTTGTTGAACAGAGCTTCCCGCGCCCGCCTACTACCGCTATCGTCCGTGCGTCCGGATGGGCATTGTCCTGCCATCCGAGTCTCCCGAACTGGAGTGCGCGATGGCCCGCAAGCACCTGCTGATGCCCTTGCTCGCCCTCGCTCTCCTCGCCGGCGCGTGCGGCGGGGGCAGCGACCCGGCGGCTGACGACGAACCTGCTGCCGGCACCGGCACGACCGAAGAGGCCGCTGCCGGCGAAGAGACGGAGGAAGAGGGCTCCGACTGGCCCGACAAGCTCGTCCTCGGCTTCGTCCCCTCGCGTGAGGCGGACGTGCTCGTCGAGAACGTGAAGCCGCTCGAGGCGGCCCTCTCCGAGGCGCTCGGCATCACCGTGGAGAGCTTCGTGTCGCAGGACTACACCGGCCTCGTCGAGGCGATGGCCTCCGGCCAGGCCGACGTCGGCGCCTTCGGCCCGCTGGGCCTGGTCCGCGCCGAGGAGCGCGCCGGCGTGGAGGTGATCCTCCAGTCGGAGCGGTTCGGCAGCCTCACCTACCACACGCAGTACTTCACCAACAACCCCGACAAGTACTGCCTCGACGAGCCGCAGGCCGACGAGGACGGGAACCTGCACTGCAACGGCACGCTCGACGCGTCCGAGGGTCCGGCCGGCGCCGATACGCTCGCCTCGATCGAGGCCGGCACGACGCTCGCCTACGTCGACCCGACGTCGACGTCGGGCTACCTCATCCCGGCGCTCCAGATGCAGGAGGCCGGCGTCGACCTCGCGTCGCTCGAGTCGGTCTTCGCGGGTGGTCACGACAGCGCGGTCCTCGCCGTCTACAACGGTGACGTCGAGGTCGGCATGTCGTTCGACGACGCCCGTGGGATCGTCGCAGGCGAGCACGCGGACGTCGGCGAGAAGGTGGTCGTGTTCGCGTACTCCGAGGAGATCCCGAACGACGGCATCGCGGTTCGGGGCGACCTGCCCGACGACCTCAAGGAGGCGATCACCCAGGCGTTCGTGGACTACGCCGCCACCGACGAGGGCAAGGAGGTCCTGAACTCGATCTACGAGATCGACAACCTCGTGCCCGCCGACGGCTCGGTCTTCGACGTGGTCCGTCGCGCCGACGAGGCGCTCGGGGACACGATCAGCGACTGACGTCGCGTCTCGCCGTTCCAGCTGGGAGGC
>JBOHEE010000071.1:0-5009 GCA_050700895.1 Nitriliruptorales bacterium
GTCGCGGACTCGCTTGCGCAGCGCTGCTGCGCGGCGCTCGCCGCGCCTTGCCAGATGACGATCCGTCCTCGCCCGGCCGCACACCACGTCGAACACCACCCTCCTGCGTGCTCGGTACGCTGAGGACGGTTCCCGACGTCCGGCCGGATCGACGTGACGAACGCTCCCAGCACCCTTCTCCTCGCGGCGCCGCGCGGCTTCTGCGCCGGCGTGGACCGTGCCGTGCTCATCGTCGAGAAGGCGCTCGAGGCGTTCGGCCCGCCCGTGTACGTGCGCCACGAGATCGTGCACAACATCCACGTGGTCGAGAGCCTGCGCCGGCGCGGCGCGGTCTTCATCGAGGACGAGCGCGAGGTCCCCGAAGGAGCGGTCGTCGTCTTCAGCGCCCACGGGTCCCCGGCGTCGGCCTACGAGAACTCCCGCGCACTCGGGCACACGCTCGTCGACGCGACCTGTCCGCTCGTCACGAAGGTGCACGCGGAGGCGAAGCGCTACGAGCAGAAGGGGATGGACGTCGTCCTCGTCGGCCACGACGGCCACCAGGAGGTCAAGGGCACGATGGGTCAGGTCGACTCCGGGTCGATCACGCTCGTCGAGACCCCCGAGGACGTGGAGCGTCTCGGCCTCGCCGCCGACCGGCCCGTGGCGTACATCACCCAGACGACGCTCTCGATGGACGACACCGCCGCGGTCGTGGACCGCCTCCGGGAGCGCTTCCCGCTGCTGAACCAGCCGAAGAGCGACGACATCTGCTACGCGACCCAGAACCGCCAGGACGCCGTGAAGGAGCTCGTCGCGCGCGGCGCGGAGCTCGTGCTCGTCGTCGGCTCGCAGAGTTCGTCGAACTCGCGCCGGCTCGTCGAGGTCGCGCGGTCGCGGGGCGCCTCCGCCCACCTCGTCGACGACGTCTCGGAGATCGACGAGGGCTGGCTCGACGGCGTCGACGTCGTCGGGCTCACCTCGGGCGCCAGCGCACCGGAGGACCTCGTCGAGCAGGTCATCTCGTGGTTCCGTGACCGCGGCACGGCCGACGTCGACACCATCCACATCGTCGACGAGGACGTCGAGTTCCAGCTCCCGCCCGTCCTCGCGAGGAAGCTCGCCGAGTCCGCCTGAGCGGCGGCGCGGTCCCGCTGCTCGGACCGCGCTCCTTCGCGGTACCCGCCGCCGTGTCGGCCTGGCACCGCCCGCTCAGTCGCTCCTTCCGGCGGCTCCTCGAGCCGCCTCCAGAGGGTCACCTACCGGGAGCTCTCGGAGGCGTGGGCTTCGCATCGGGATCCGCGCCGCCGAGCCCGACTCAGCTACCGGTGTAGGCGTCCCAGAGGGCGTCGCGGAGGAGCTCGGTCTGCCAGGGACGCAGGCCGGCGGCTTCGCACAGCTCGTCGGCGTCGAGGGGGTCGCTGAGGATCGCCGGCATGAGCACGCGGCTCGGGCACACGACGCCCGCGTCGATCCCCAGCTCCCGGGCGACGGCGGCACGCGCACGTCGCATCCGGTCGTAGGTTCCGCGGTCCCCCTCGTCCGGGGCGCGCTGGCCCTTGATGGCCGGCTCGTCGGGGCTGCGCGTTCCCTGCCGCACGGCCGACAGGAACCGCGTGCCGAACTCGCGGATCTGTTGGCCGCGGACCCCCCGCTCCGAGAGCTGCGTCAGCGTGGCCGGCGGGTTCTGGGCGATCGCGAGCAGAGCCTCGTCCCGGGCGATGCGTTGCGGGGCGATGTCACGCGAGCGGGCCAGCTCCTCGCGTTCCTCCCAGACCGCGCGCAGGACGGCGCGCCCATGGCCGTCGAGGCGCCCCGCCCCCCGCACACGCCGCCAGGTGCGCCGGTCCTCCCGGGCCTGTGCGACCAAGGTGGCGAGCTCCTGCTCGTACCACTCGCGCCGCCCCGCCGCCTCGAGCCGCGCATCGAGCTCGGCCCAGAGCCGCGGGAGGTGCACGACATCGCCCGCCGCGTAGGCCGCCATCTCGTCCGACAGGGGCCGTTCGGTCCAGTCCGCCCGCTGGAAGCGCTCCTTGTCGTCGGTGAGGGCGACGTCGAGGAGCTCGGCGAGCAGCGGCCCGAGGCCCAGTGGCAGCCCGAGCAGGGCGGCAGCCGCGGCGGTGTCGGCGATCTGCTCGTGGAGCGGCCGATCGCGGCCGGCGACGCGCACGGCGGCCGCTTCGAGGGACTCGACGTCGTTCTCGGCCGCATGGAGGACCGCGAGCCGTCCCTCCAAGAAGCGGTCGAGGGGTTCCAGGTCGGCGAGGGCGGTCGCGTCGAGCAGGACGCAGCGCCCCTCGATCCCCACCTGGACGAGCGCGGCCGAACGGAAGTACCGGTCGCCATCGGCGCGTTCGACGTCGACACCGACGACCGGGTCGTCGACCTCGGCGAGCGCGGGCTCCACGGTCGCGGGGTCGTCGACGAGCCGGATCTCCACCCTCGGCCTTCCACCGTGCGTGCGTGTCCCGGCACCGTACCCAGGCGGCCGGCGCGGGCCTCGCTGTGCGAGGATGCGCGTCCGTGTCGACCGAGCGAGGTTCCGTGCCAGCGCTGATGTTCGTGCATCCGCATCCCGACGACGAGTCGATCTCCTGCGGGGGGACGATCGCCCGCCACGTGGACGAGGGTGCGCACGTGGTCGTCGTGACCTGCACCGGCGGCGAGGAGGGCGAGAACCTCGCCGGGATCGACCTCGGCGACGTGGCGATGCCGGAGGTGCGGCGCCATGAGCTCGCCGGCGCACTCGCGGCGCTGGGCGTCCGCGAGCACGAGTTCCTCGGTTACCGCGACAGCGGCATGGCGGGAACGGCGGCGAACGACCATCCGGAGAGCCTTCACGCCGCCGACCCCGAGGAGGCCGCCCGGCGCCTCGCCCTCCTGATCCGCAGCCACCGACCCGACGTCGTGGTCAGCGACGACGAGCGCGGCAGCTACGGCCACCCCGACCACATCCGCGCCCACGAGGTGACGACGCGGGCGATCGAGATCGCCGCCGACGCAGCCGACCACCTCCCCGGCGAGCCCTGGGGCGTCCGCAAGCGCTACGTCCACGCGATCCCGCGCGAGGGGGTACTCCAGTTCCACGAGCGGATGCTGGCGGCGGGCCTGCCCTCCCCTTTCGGGGACGAGCCGATCGAGGGCGTCGAGGAGATCCCGTTCGGGGTGCCAGAGTCGACGATCACGACGGCGATCGACGTCGGCCCGTGGTACGGACGCAAGCGCGCCGCGATGCGTGCCCACCGCTCGCAGATCGGCGATGAGTCGTTCTTCCTGAACCTGCCCGACGACCTCGCCCGGGAGGTCTTCGCGCTGGAGCACTACGTGCTGCTCTCGGCCGCGGCGGAGGTCGACCGCGTCGGCGTCGAGGACGACCTCCTCCAGGGCCTCCGGTAAAGGTTCCGTCCTCTCGTCACCCGCAGGTGACGAGACCGCGGAGCCTCGCGTCGGCGAACGGGCCGAGGACGCGCCCACGGCCCGGAGGGCCACGGCGCCGGCCACGTTCTCCCTGCCCTCGTGTCGCCCACGCTCACGCTCGTCGTCGAGGGCGGGAGCGTCGTGCTCGGGGCCTGGCAGTCGATCGTGGTCGTCGATCCGAGCCGGGAGAACAACCGCCGCCGCCTCCGCCTCACCCTCCTCCCCGCCTGACCCTGTTCTGTGCGCATCTGTTCACCCCCCGAGTAGACAGGCGCACGCAACTGGATCTCAGGTGGCGAAGAGGCGGTCGCCGTAGTCGCCGAGGCCGGGGACGATGTAGGCGTTGGGGTTCAGGCCCTGGTCGATCGCCGCGGTGACGACCGTGACGTCGGGATGGTCGTCTGCCATCCGCTTGAGGCCCTCGGGCGCGGCGACCACCGAGACGACCCGGACGCTCCGCGCGCCGGCCTCCTTCGCGACCGTCACCGCGTTCGAGGCGGAGCCTCCCGTCGCCACCATCGGCTCGAGCACGAGCACGTCGGCCCCCTGGGCCTCCGGCAGCTTGCGGTAGTAGCGGCTGGCCTCGAACGTCTCCTCGTCGCGCTCGAGACCCAGGAAGCCGACCGGGGTCCCCGGATACAGGGCGTGGATCGCCGGAAGGAGCCCGAGCCCGGCCCGCAGCACCGGGATCGCGACCAGGGAATGCCGCAGGCGACGTACGGACGCGCTGCCCACCGGCGTGGTCACCTCGGCCTCGTCCGTCGGCAGATCCCGCGTCGCCTCGAGGACGAGGAGGAGCCCGAGACGGTGCGACGCCGCGGAGAAGCTCTCGCCGTCGGTCTCGGCGTCACGCAGACGCCCGAGCAGCTCGGCCGCGAGCGGATGGTCGACGAGGATGACGTTGTCGGACACGGCGGGCCTCACGATCAGCGGGACGAAGCGGCCGTAGCCTAGTGGCGCGTGCCGGAGGTTCCGTGTGCGCCGAGAGCGCGCAAGCGCCCGGAGGGCAAGGCCCGAGGAGGTGTCCATAGCAGCGCCATTGACCCGACGAGCGACGCAGCCATCCGGGATGCAGGCGCGCTCGAACGCCACGAGACCTCCGGGATGCGCCACGGGGCGCCTCTGCGGTCGGAGGTACGAGGTGAGGCGACGGGCCGTCGTTCTCGCGGCCGTGCTCCTCGTCGCCGCCTCCTCCTGCGTGGACGGCTCTGGTCCGGAGGCATCCCCCACGCCCTCCCCGTCGCCGGCCGCGCCTGCCGAACCCGAGCCGGTGACCGGGCTGCAGGTCGGGATCGTGCTCCCTCCGGCAACCGCCGGCTTCCCCTTCCTCGAGGCCCGGGCCGTCGTCCGAGCGGCCGAGCTCCTCCCGGAGGACCCCGAGCTCGACGTCCGCGACGTCCGCACCGTCGAGGTCCCGACGGTGGACTTCCGCCACGACGCGATGGCGTTGCTGGCCGAACGCGGCGCCGGGCTGGTCTGCACGGTCGGCGACGAGGGCGCGGCGGACCTCGTTGCGGTCGCCGACGCCTTCCCGCGCACGCGCTTCTGTCTCCTCGCCGGCGAGCTGATCGACCCGCCGCGCAACGCCTTCGCGGTGTCGTGGGAGCAGGGCC
>JBOHEE010000072.1:0-2223 GCA_050700895.1 Nitriliruptorales bacterium
GGTCTCGGCCGCGGCGAGCACGTCCGCGAGCGTGTCGAGGTCCCGCCCCGCCAGTTCGGTGAGCTCGTCACGGTTCGGCTTCACGAGGTGGGGGCGCGCCGCGACCGCCGAGGCGAGCGGGGCGCCGCTCGTGTCCACGGCGGTGCGGACCCCGGCTGCGCGGAGATCGCGGACGAGGATCGCGTAGAGGGACTCTGGCGCACCCGGCGGGAGACTGCCGCAGAGCGCGACCCAGTCCGCGCCCTCGGCCGCCCCGATGGTCGCCTTGCGCAGCGCCTCCACCTCGCCGCCGTCGAGCAGCGGGCCGGGGGCGTTGACCTTCGTGACGGTCCCGTCGGGCTCGACGAGGCTGACGTTCGTCCGCACCGCCGCCCCGAGCCCTACGGGGAGGACCGGGAGGTCGAGCGCGGCGAGGAGCGACTCGAGGTGGTCGCCTTCGCTGCCGCCGAGCGGGACGACCGCGCGGGTCGGATGCCCGTTCGCGAGCAGGGCGCGCGACACGTTGATCCCCTTGCCGCCGGGTTCGACGTGCGCCGCGACCGGTCGGATGACCTCCCCGCGCGTCAGTCGGTCGACCTCGAAGGTCCGGTCGAGCGACGGGTTCGGCGTCACGGTGACGATCACGCCCGCACCACCTCCACTCCGGCTGCGGCGATGGCGGTCACGTCGGTCTCGGCGGCGCCGGCATCGGTGATGAGCACGTCGACGTCGGCGAGGTCGGCGAAGCGGACGAAGTGCTCCTCGCCGATCTTCGTGCGGTCGGCGAGCAGGACGACCTGGCGCCCGGTGCGGACCATCGCGCGCTTCGCGGCCGCCTCGGCCGGGTCGGGGGTGGTGAGACCGCGTGCGACGCTGACGCCGTTCGTGGCGAGGAAGGCGACGTCGACCGACAGTTCGTCGAGGGTCCGCACGGCCCAGTCGTCGACCTGCGCGAGGGTCCGCCCGCGGACGCGGCCGCCCACGAGCAGCAGGGTGAGGTTCGACCGGGTCGACAGCGTCATCGCGATCGGCAGCCCGTTCGTGACGACGGTCAGGTCCCGGTCGGTGGGGAGGAGGTCGGCGAGGGCCCCGGTCGTGGTGCCGGCGTCGAGCAGGATCGTGCCGGTGCGGGGGAGGTGGTCGAGCGCGGCCTCGGCGATGCGGCGCTTCTCGGCCGCCATGAGCGCGGCCTTCTCGGCGACGGCGGGCTCGGAGCGCAGGCGCCCGACCGGGATGGCGCCGCCGTGGACCCGGCGGAGGACGCCGCGGCGCTCGAGGTCGGTGAGGTCGCGGCGGACGGTCTCGGGGGTGACCGCGAAGTCGTCCGCGAGACGGGCGACCTCGACCCGCCCGTTCCGGGACGCCCGCTCCGCGATCTCCGCCCGCCGCTCCTCCGCGTACAAGACCGCATCTCCGTTCGCGCCGCCCCGGATGTCCGTTCGTTTTTGACTATATCCGATTAGACTTGGTTCTGCAAGGGGTCATGTGGGTTCATGTTTGGATGACCGCTTGGGCTGAACCGAGCGCACGGCGGGTGTCAGCGGGCGAGGCGGCGCCAGCCGAGCAGGCCGAGGAGCGAGAAGCCGAGCGCGTTCGCGAGCCCGTGGGTCCGCGCCATGTCCGGAACCGAGAGCGCCGGGGTGCCCAGGTTCGCGCCGACCGCCCACTGGACCGCGAGCAGCATCGGCACGATCACCGCCAGCGCCGAGATCGCGAGCAGAGCGGCGGCGAGCCGGTCGTCCGCGGCAGGGACGACCTCCCGCAGGACGACCCACGCGACGAGGAGGAGGCCGGCGGTCAGCAGCACCGCCCCGACGATCTGGAGCCACCCGACCCAGGTGAAACCGACCGCCACGAACGGGGGAGCGGCGGCGACGAGCACGAGCCCGGCCGCCGCGGTCCGGCGGCGCACCGTGGCGTGGAGCCACGTGAGCGCCGCGTAGACGGTGGCGGTGAGGCCGGCGTAGTGGAAGTGGACCGCGGTGAGCTCGACGAAGGGCTCGGTGATCCCGACCGGCTCCAGTCCTGCGGCGTGGGCGAGCCACCAGCCGGCGCCAACGACGAGGTAGGCGGTGGCGACCGGCCACCACAGGTCCCGCACCTGCCGCGACTCCCGCAGCCAGACGAGCCCGGCGTGGCCCGCGAGGACGACCGCGGTCAGCAGCCACGGGGCGACGAGCAGCGCGGACTCCGCCTCGGCGATCGTCAGGCTCACTGCGGCCGCGAGCGCGGGCAGGGCGGCGT
>JBOHEE010000073.1:0-1933 GCA_050700895.1 Nitriliruptorales bacterium
GGCCGGGGGGCACCGACGTCGGGCGCATCATCCACGACGAGGTCCGCAAGACCACCTACGTCCAGCACCTCGTCGACGCCGCCGAGACCGAACTCGGCGGGCTCAAGGTCGTCGTCGACGGCGCGAACGGCGCCGCGAGCCACATCGCCCCGCTCGTCTACCGCCGTCTCGGCGCCGACGTCGAGACGATCCACTGCGACCCGAACGGGGCGAACATCAACGCCGGCGCGGGATCGACCCACCCCGAGGTCATCTCGAGCGCGGTCCTCGAGCACGGCGCCGACGTCGGCCTGTCCCACGACGGGGACGCGGACCGGCTGGTGGCCGCCACGCGCGAGGGCGACGAGGTCGACGGTGACGTGACCCTCGCCATCCTCGCACGCCACCGGAAGCAGATCGGCACGCTGAAGGGCGACCTCGTCGTCACGACGGTCATGACGAACCTCGGCTTCAAGCGGTCCATGGAGCGCCACGGCATCGAGGTCGTCGAGACCCCGGTCGGCGACCGCTACGTCCTCGCGGCGATGCGCGGGCAGGGGGCGGTCCTCGGCGGCGAGCAGAGCGGCCACCTCATCGTCCTCGACGAGGCGACGACCGGCGACGGGATCCTCACCGCGGTGAAGCTGCTGTCGGTCGTCCGTGAGACCGGCACCCCCCTCGCGGAGCTGGCCTCCGTGATGGAGCGGCTGCCCCAGGTCCTCGTGAACGTCCGGGTCGCCGACCGCGACGCCCTCGAGGGCTCGCAGGCGGTCTGGGACGCCGTCGCTGCCGAGGAGACGCTCCTCGGTGACGAGGGCCGGATCCTGCTCCGCGCGTCGGGGACCGAGACCGTCGTCCGGGTGATGGTCGAGGCGCCGACCGAGGCCGCCGCCTCGGAGGTCGCCGGCCGCCTCGCCGACGTCGTCCGCGCCGAGCTCGGCGCGTAGCGCCCCGTTCCGCCGCACGCCGATCGGCGCCGGAGGAGAGCCGGAGGAGTAGAGAGACGCAGCCTCCCTGACCGTCGGTGTCCGCGCTGTGGCTCATGGTTGCGCACACCCCTGGTCGCACGGACGGATGGACGCGTCGTTCCCGGCCGTCCGGACCCCCTCGTCTGCGGCGCGATGACGTTGCGTCCCTAGCCTCGCCACAGCGTCCGACACGAGGGGATGGATGCCTCGACCACAGCGTCCGACACGAGGGGATGGGTCCATGGCCACTGCCATGCGCTTTGCACGGCTTGCGGGGTACGTGTTCGCGGCGCTCGCGCTCGCGGCCGCTCCCGCCATCGCACAGGAGGAGTCACCCAGCGAGGAGGAGCAGCAGGAAGCCGGGGTGGAGTGTGACCCCGGAAACGCACCCGCCGGCAGCACCACGACCTGTGCCGCCACCGGACTGCAGCCGATGAGCCCGTTCCAGTGGACCGCGCAGTTCACCGACGGCTCGACGGCCGAGGGCGAGGGTGAGGCCGACGTCTCGGGGACCGGCGCCTTCGAGGTCGAGATTGCCGACTCCGCCCCGGTCGGCGGCTACGAGGTGACCGTGACCGGGACCTCCGCCGAGGGCGAGGACTACGAGGAGAGCCACCAGGGTCTCATCGTGCCGGCCGGCGGTGGCGGCGAGTCGGAGTCGCCGAGTCCCGGCGAGGAGGAGTCCCCGGCCGACGAAGGTCAGGAGGAACCCGAAGCCGGCGCGCAGCAGCCTCCGGCGGGCGGCGTGGCCACCGGCGGTGGCGGCACCGCGGGCGGCGGGCCCGGCGTGCTCGCCCTGCTCGGCGGCCTGCTCGCCATCGGCCTCGTGACCGGTCTGATGTTCAGGCGGCGGCTCCTGTCCTGACGGGCGATCCATGGTCCCTCCCCTCACGCTGAGTCGAGGACGGCGCGGCCCCCTCCTCGGGGCCGCGCTGGCCCTCGCGCTCGTCGCGTCCGCCTGCATGATGCCCGGGGTGCCCGCCGAC
>JBOHEE010000074.1:0-9309 GCA_050700895.1 Nitriliruptorales bacterium
GGTGAATCGCGTGACCGGTGATCGAGGATCCTCGGCCAGGAAGTCGCACAGCGCCCGGATCCTCGACGTTACGGACGCCGGATCCTCGGCGCCCGCGAACGCGAACACGCGCCAGCGGCCATCGGCCTTGACCACGTGGCCCAGGTGCACCGGCTTCGCGTCGGCCAGGCGGACCACCGGCGCCGAGTGGAACCGCATGCCGATCACGAAGCCCTTGGCCAGGTGCTGGAACGTCGCCTCCGCGGTGATGATCGACGGTCGGTACCGGGTCTCGGTGCCGGCCGTGAAGCGACCCTTCCTGACGAAGTACTGCTGGAACTCCGCCGGATCCACCCCCTCGCCATCCGCGTCAGCAGCCTTCGGCCGGGCGCTGAACATCCTCGCGAACTCGCGGTCGAAGTCGATCAACTCCTTCGCAACAGCCCGCCGTTCGGTCGAGTAGGTGCGCAGCAGGCGTGGCGAGGACCGGCCGCGGATCACCGCGGCCAGCTTCCATCCCAGGTTGAAGGTGTCGCGCATGGACACGTTCATGCCCTGTCCCGCCTTCGGGCTGTGGGTGTGGCAGGCGTCGCCGGCGATGAACACGTGGGGCATGCGCTCGTCGGTCTCGTCGTCGAACCTGTCGCACAGCCGCTGGCCGATCTCGTAGACCGACCACCACGCGATCTCGTGGACCTCCAGGCTGTACGGGTGCAGGATCCGCTGTGCGGCCGCGACGAGATGGTCGGCGGTGATGTTGCGGGCAGCGATCCGCTCGCCCTCCTTGAGCTCGTCGAGCTCGACGTACAGGCGGACCAGGTAACCGCCCTCCCTCGGGATGATCAGCAGGTTCCCCTGGCTGCTGGAGTGGATCGTGGACTTCAGGCGGATGTCGGGGAAGTCGGTGACCGCCAGGACGTCCATCACGCCCCAGGCGCGGTTCGCGGCGTCCCCATGGAGGGTTCGTCCCATCAGCTTGCGGACGGTGCTGTGCGCCCCGTCGCAGCCCACGAGGTAGCGGGCGCGAACGGTCACCACCTCGCCCTCTCGCTCGGGATCGGCGCGCTCGATCGTGACGGCGACGGGATGGTCCGTCGTGCGGTCGATCTCGAGGTCGACCACGCGACACGAGTAGTCCGGCTCCAGCCGCCTCGGCGAGTCGGCCATGACGTCCAGGAAGAAGTCGTGGACGCGCGCCTGGTTGAGGATCACGTGGGGGAACTCCGACAGCCCGTCCTCGGTGTCCTGGATCCGGTCGCCGCGGACGATGGTCTCCGGACGCCCGTCGTCGGGCTTCCAGAACGTGGTCTCGTTGACCCAGTACGCCTCCTTCAGCACCCGCTCGCTGAAACCGAACGCCTCGAACATCTCCAGCGTTCGCACCGCGATGCCGTCGGCCTGGCCGAGCAGGAGCCGACCGGGCTTCTGCTCGACGATCCGGGTCGTGATGTCCGGGAAGGCCGACAGCTGGGCGGCCAGCGTCAGTCCCGCAGGTCCACAACCCACGATCAGGACGTCGACCTCGTCGGGGAGGTCCCCCGACGATCGTGACACCGCATCCGGTGACGGCTCGGAGGTCTCCGGGTCACCCGGTCGGAACCCGTCGAGATGGAACTGCATCCGGCCGGACCCTATCGCCCGGCGGCCGAGCGGAGTCGCCGGTAGAGCGAGACGGCGGCCGGCACCACGCCGCCGCGGAAGCCGAGGAAGAGGCCGAGCAGGACGGCGCCGTAGACGGCGACGCGGAGGCGGCCGAAGTCGCGCAGCACCTCGTCGATCAGCTCGAAGCCGACCGCGCCGACCACCGGCCCCATGAGCGTCCCGATCCCGCCGAAGGCGAGGAGCACGATGGTGCGCACGTCGACGTGGGCGAACGCGAACGTCGAGGGGCTGATGAAGCCCTGGTGGTGGGCCCAGAACGCGCCGAGCAGCCCGAGCATCGCCGAGCCGATGAGGCCCGCCCAGATGCGGAACCGCGCCACGTCGACCCCGGCGAGCTCCGCCGCCATCTCGTCGTCGCGGAGCGCCCGGAAGGCCCAGCCGAGGTGGGACCGCTGCAGCCAGCGGAAGACGGCCAGGAACGCGGTCAGCACGAGCAGCAGGAGGTAGTAGGAGGCGATGCGGCCGCGGAGGATCGTGCCCGAGCCTGCCGAGACGATGAGGCCGGTCTCGCCCCCGGTCCACTCGCGCTGGCCGAGCAGGAGGTTCGCGAACCCGAGCGAGAACGTCAGCGTGACGATGCCGACGAAGATGACGTCGAGCGACCGTCGCACGGACACCCAGGAGAAGAGGCCGCCGGTGAGCCCCGAGATCACGGTCGCCGCCGGGATCGTCACGAACATCGGCAGGCCGGCGCGGTCCGCGAGGATGGCGGTGCCGTAGCCGGCGACGCCGGCGAGGGCGCCGATGGAGAGGAAGAGCTGCCCCGTGCTGCCGAAGATGAGGTTGAAGGCGACCGCGTAGCCGGCGAAGAGGAGCGCCTCGTTGGCCAGGCGCATGTAGGTGCGCGAGTCGCCGATCAGGAGCGGCACCAGCGCGAGGAGCGCGAAGGCGATGCCGACCGGGGCGTAGGCGCTCGGGCGCGACCGCGCGCGTGTCGGACGATCGCCGGCCACGAGCTGGGAGGTTCCCGCGCTCGGCGTCACGGCGGCCATCAGGCCGACTTCCCCATGAGACCCGACGGACGCAGGAGGATCGTCAGAGCAGCCGCCGCGAGCAGGATGATCGAGGTGATGTACGCGCCGATGTAGAAGGAGCTGAGCGCGTGCACGATCCCGAGCAGGATGCCGGCGAGCAGCGCGCCGGAGGCGCTCCCGAGGCCACCGACCACGGTCACGATCAGCGCGAGGATCGTGAAGTCGAGCCCTGAGTTCACCGTGACCGGCGCCGACATCGACCGGGTGATGGCGACGAGCCCCGCGAGCCCGCCGCCGAGGGCGAAGATCAACGTGCGGACCATCGCGGGGTTGACGCCGACGATCTGGGCGCCCTCCTCGTCCTGGATGAGCGACCGCACCGCGCGGCCGGTCCGTGTGCCGCGGAGGAAGACCATCACGACCGCGATGACCGCGACCGCGATGCCGGAGGCGACGAGGCTGCCGGCCCGCATCCGCACGCCCAAGACCGGGATCGCCCCACCGCCGATGCGCAGGCTGAGTGCCCCGTTCGGGTAGCGCCAGCCGAGGAGGCCGTCGATCAGGAACGCCGTGCCGAGGGTGAGCAGCAGGCTGAGCAGGACCCGGCTCTCCCCGGCCATGCGGTAGACCGGACGCATCATGGTCTGGTCGAGCGCGAGACCGATCAGCGCGGCAACGGCGATGCCGGCGGCCGCGGCGACCCCGGCCGGAAGCCCGAGGCCGTCCATGCTGAGGGTCGTCGCCATCGCCGCCGCGACCGCCATCGAGCCGTGAGCGAGGTTGAGGACACCGCCGAGCCCGTAGAGCAACGACAGGCCGATCGCGAGCAGGCCGAACTGGAGCCCGCCCACGATCCCGTCGAGGACGACGGCGAACATCAGGCGATCCCCAGGTACGCGCGTCGGACCTCCGGGTTGTCCTCGAGGTCCTCCGCTGTTCCCTCGAGCTGGAAGCGGCCCTCCTCGAGCACGTAGCCGCGGTCGGTGAGCTCGAGCGCAAGCGGGACCTGCTGCTCGGCGACGAGGATCGTCATGCCCTCGCGGCGCAAGGCGGCGAGCACGTCGTAGGTCTGTGCGGCGAGGACCGGGGCCAGCCCGGTCGTGGGCTCGTCGAGGACGAGGAGGCGAGGCGACGCCATCAGCGCGCGCCCGATCGCGACCATCTGCTGCTCCCCTCCGCTCATCGTCCCGACGCGCTGGCGGCGCCGGTCCTCGAGCGCCGGGAACAGCCGGAACACGAGCCGCTCCTGGCCCGGGTCCGGCGGGCGCGGGTACGCCCCCAACGCGAGGTTCTCGGACACGCTCATGTCGGGGAAGAGATGCCGTTCCGCCGGCACGTAGGCCACACCGAGGCGGGCGAGCTCGTAGCCCGCCCGGCCGAGGACCTCGGTCCCGTCGAACCGCACGGAACCCGCCGTCGCGCGGAGCAGGCCGCAGACCGCCCGCAGCAGCGTGGACTTGCCCGCACCGTTGGACCCGATGATCGCCACGGCCTCGCCCTGCCGGACCGTGAACGTCGCGCCGTGGACGACCGCGTGCACGCCGTACCCGACCGAGAGGTCCCGCACCTCAAGCATCGCCGGCCGCCCGCCGCCCGAGGTAGGCCTCGATGACGCCCTTGTCGCGCATCACGGCCTGCGGGTCGCCCTGCGTGAGCACGCGGCCGAAGTCGAGGACCGCGACGTGGTCGGCCAGGGCGGTCACCGCCCGCATGACGTGCTCGACCCAGACGACCGTGACGTCCGCCTCGTCGCGGACCGTACGGATGACCGTCATCGACGACTCGAGTTCGGTGTCGTTCAGCCCGGCCATGATCTCGTCGAGCAGGAGCAGGCGGGGCTTGCCGGCCAGCGCCCGGGCGAGGTCCAGCGTGCGCTGCTCGTGGAGATTGAGCTGGCCCGTCCGGTGCGTCGACCTCTCGGCCAGGCCGACGAGCTCGAGCGTCTCGTCCGCCGCCGCCAGGGACTCCCGTTCCCCTCGACGTCCGCCGGGGGTGCCGAACATCGCTCCGAGCGCGACGTTCTCCCGGACCGTGAGGGAGGGGAGCGGGCGGGGAAGCTGGAGGACCTTCGCGATCCCCTGCTGTCGGATCGCGAAGGGGGGCAACCCCGCGATGTCGTTGCCGTCGAACCGGATCCGACCTGCGGTCGGCCGCTCCATGCCGCTGATGGTCTTCAGGAGCGTGCTCTTGCCGGCCCCGTTCGGTCCGATGATGGCGAAGATGCGCCCGCGCTCGACATCGAGCGTCACGCCGTCGACGGCCGGGAGGCCGCCGAAGTGCTTCTCGACGTCGACCAGCCGCAGGACCGCCGGCGCGTCCTCCACCAGTGCTCGCCCTCGGGTCGACGGTGACGTTCGCGCGTCACCGTATCCCCGCGGGCGAGCTCCGGTGGTGCGGGCCGGATGCTCCGCCGGCACTACGGCTCGAACGGTTCGAGCGGCTCAGCGTGGATCAGGAGCTCGGGGTACCAGTTGCCGGCCTCGCTGACGCCTTCGGGCGGCGTCATCTCGCGGATGATGACGAAGGTCGGGCGGGCCTCCGCGAGCTCGCCCCACTCGGTCCAGCTCACCGTGTGTGCGTAGCCGGGCAGGTCGAAGCTGTTGTCGTGGAGGTACTGCGCGACGGCCTCGCGGTCGTCGCCGGCCGCGCCGACGGCCTCGGCGACCATCGTGACGATGCCGTGCGCGGCGACCGCGTCGTCCTCCATGAACGGCAGGTCGGAGGACGCGAGGAAACGCATCGCGAGGTCCTGGTACGAGTCGCTGTCGTAGTCGGCGCAGCCGAAGTCGGCGTAGCGGTCGTAGGCCACCTCACCGACGCCGCCGACGACGGTCGCGAGCGGCGACCACGCCCCGGTGATCGGCACGTCGAGGCCCTGGTCGGTCGCCTGGACCGTGATCGGACCGGAACCCGGCGGGTGTCCGGTCGCGACGATCACGTCCGGGCCGAAGGACTCCAGTCGGCGCAGGTACTGGGTGAAGTCCTGCTCGGGGACGGGCGCGACCTCGATCTGCATCTCCACGCCCTCGAGCGCGCCGATCGAGTCCTCGAGCGCCTCCCTCACCGCCTGGCCCCAGGCGTAGTCGGCGATGATCGCCCCGACCTTGGTCTGGCCCTGGGCCTGGATGTACTGCGCCACCGGCTGCGCGACCATCGGCGCGGCGGGCAGGCAGGTACGGAAGGTGAAGCGGCTGTCGCGGCTGAGGATCGTGCCGGCCCCGGCCTTCACCATGAAGATCGGGACGCCGAGCTCCTCGGCGGTCCGCGACGTCGCGAGTCCGACGTCGGAGCTGATGATGCCGCCGATCGCGACCACGCCGTCCTGCTCGACCATGCGCTCGACGGCGGCGATGCCCTCCTCGGGGTTGTTCGCGTCGTCGGCCTCGACGATCTCGATCGGTCGGCCGTCGACGCCGCCGGCGGCGTTGATCTCCTCCGCCGCGAGGTGCATGCCGGCCTGGACCTGCACGCCCCAGGGGGTGAAGGGACCGGTCAGCGACGTGAGCATGCCGATGCGGATCGGCTCACCCGAGGCCTCGGCGGGCTCCTCCTCGGTCTCCGTGGCGGGAGCCTCGTCGGTCTCGTCGGCGGCCGGTTCGGCGGCGCCGTCACCACCGTCGCCGCAGGCGACGAGCGCGAGCATGAGGGCTGCGACGAGGGCGAGGAGGCGTAGGTGGCGTCGGGCTGACAGCTGAGTCGACATGTGCGTGCTCCCGCTCGTCCGGCGTCGCCGCCCTGCCCCCACCGCGACACGAGCGGCTGCTCCGGAGTTCTCTCCTGACTGGTCAGTCAGCCTAGGTCCGCCTCGCTGCGCGGCACAAGCGGGCGAACCTTGGGGGGCTGCGTTCCGCCCAGCCACGTGAGACTTGTGTGGCTGGGCTCCACTCCTTGAGCCCCATCACCCCCCAGGGCCTTGGTCCGTCCCCACCCGGCTGGCTAGCGTCGGCGCCCGCTCGTCGGCTGGAGAGAGCATGTGCGGACCCGCTCGGATCGTGCTGCGCCGCCGCATCGAGTGGATCGACACCGATGCCGCCGCCGTCTACCACTGGACGACGACGTTCCGGCTGGTCGAGGCGGCCGAGGCGGCCCTCCACGACCGGCTCGGCATCCGGGAGCGCACCTTCGGTCGGGTCCCACGGGTCCGTGTCGAGGCGGACTTCCGCCGCGAGCTGCACTTCTACGACCTCGTCGACCTCGAGCTCGGCGTCGACCGCGTGGGGACGAGCTCGGTCCGCTACGGGTTCTCGCTGCGCCACGGCGAGACCGCGGCGGCCGAGGGTCACCTCGTCGCGGTGTTCGTGTCGCGGCAACCCGGCGGGGAGCCGACGCCGTGGCCCGACGACCTCCGCGCCGCCCTGCTGGAGGGGGGAGACCAGGGCATCGCGGGTTGATCTGACTAACCGGTCAGTCTAAGATCGGGTCGCAGGCGCAGCGCGGGTCTGCCTGCGCCTCGAGCACGTGCTTCCCGCGACCAGGAGGCATGCCAGTGCCGGTCAGCGAGGAGGAGCTCCGCGAACGCCTGGCGCAGGGCAAGCTCGTCGAAGGCCCGGCGCAGGCGTCCGAGGCCTACCTCCAGGCGCTGCGGCGGACGCTCGTCGTGTCGGGGGACACCGAGCTCATCAGCGCACCCGCCTACCTGCGGGCCGCGCGGGACGCGCCCACGATCAGCTCGTACATGTCGACGGTCTCGATCGTCCAGGACGAGCTCAGCCACGCGCACATCGCCTACCGCATGCTGCGGGACCTCGGCGTCGACGCCGACGAGCTCATGTACGAGCGCCCCGCCGCGCGCTGGACGTACCCGTACGCGTTCGACGTGCCGCTCGACTCATGGGTCGAGCTCGTCGTCGCCAACGGCTTCTACGACCGGGCCGGCTACGCCCTTCTCGGCGACATCCACCGCAACACGAGCTACGGGCCGTGGAAGCGCGCGCTCGTGAAGGTCGAGCTCGAGGAGACCTTCCACCTGCGTCACGGGGAGCGCTGGATGACGATCCTCTCCGAGGACACCGCGGCCCGGCCCGCGCTCCAGCGCGCGGTCGACTGGATGTTCATCCTGACCCTCGAGTGGTTCGGGCTGCCCGACGAGCTGAAGCGCCACGGCGACCAGATGACCTACGGGCTGAAGGGCATGACGAACGACGAGCTGCGCCAGTACTGGATGTCGACCGCCGTGCCGCTGTGCGAGAAGCTCGGGCTCGACGTCCCCGCGCACCACGACCCGGCCAGCGACAGCTACGTCATCGACTGCCCCTTCCCGATGGAGTTCGACGCCGACGAGAAGGCGTGGAACCTCGACCGCGGCGAGATCTCCTGGGACGAGGTCCTCGCCCGCTGGAAGGGGCGTGGTCCCGCGAACGAGGAGTTCGTGGCGCGGATCCAGCGCGGATGGAAGCAGCTCGTCGCACAGGCCGCGTGAGGGAGGCGGCGATGGTGGTCTCGGAGCAGGATGTCCGCGCGGCGCTGCGGGAGGTGAACGATCCCGAGCTGCCGGTCAGCGTCGTCGACCTGGGCCTCGTCCGGCGGATCGAGGTCGAGGGCGCCACCGTGCGCGTCGGACTCACCTACACCTCGATCGCCTGCCCGTGCACGGACCTGATCCGCGCCGACGTGGAGGCGGCGGTCGCGGCCCTCGACGGCGTCGAACGGGTGGTGGTCGAGGAGACGCTCGAGCCCTGGTGCCGGCAGGACATGAGCGACGTCGCCCGCGCAACGCTCCGGTCCCTGGCGATCGTCTAGGAGCAGCGCCGATGGTCGACCAGCGGGCGCAGGAGCACTACGGACGGCTGGCGCGGTACGAGGTGTTCGCCCGCCACCACAAGGACCCCGCGATCGCGCACGTCGGCACCGTGCGCGCGGTCGACGGCGACGACGCCGAGGTCTACGCCTACACGATGTACGACGAGCGGCGCTGGAGCGAGCTCTTCGTCGCCCCCCGGGACCGGATGATCGAGGTCATCCCCCCGGACTGACCAGGGAGGACGCCATCCCGACCTACCTCGCCTTCGGCCGCACCGAGTTCGAGGAGCCTCTCGCGCAGCGGGGGACCGTCGAGGCCGCCGACGACCGGTCCGCGGTCGACCGGGCGCTCTCCGAACTCGGCGACGGATGGGTCGAGCTGACCCTGGTCCCGGCTGCCGACGTGCGCTGGATCCTCGGGCCGGGCCCGGCCGAGGACGGGGGAGAGGAGCCGGCGTGAGCTCCGAGGTCGTCGCCGCCGACGAGACCGCGCCCGGCGGGCTGGCGAATCTCCTCGTCGTCCTCGCGGACAACAAGTACTACCTGGGCCGTCACCTCTCGGAGTGGTCCGTCGGCGCGCCGGTGCTCGAGAGCGCGGTCGCGGCGGCGGCGATCGCGCAGCAGCACATGGGGCAGGCGAGGATCCTCTACCCGCTGCTCGAGGACCTCGACGCCCCGATCGCCGCCGGCCCGCCCGAGGAGTCCGGCCGCGAGCGCCCGTACCGGGTCACGTTCCTCGACGGGCCGTTCCCGAGCTGGCCGCACGCCGTCGCCGCGCTCGGGATCATCGATCCCGCCCTCAACGTCCTCCTCCGCTCGCTCGAGGCGACCCGCCACGAGGGGCTCGCCCGCCGCCTCGCCCGGATGCTGGAGGAGGAGCACGTCCAGACGCGGTTCTCGCACGGCCGCATCCGCGAGCTCGTCCGGTTCCCCGACGGTCGCCGCCTCCTCCAGG
>JBOHEE010000075.1:0-3405 GCA_050700895.1 Nitriliruptorales bacterium
CCCCCGTTCAGGTCGGTCCCGCATTCCCCGGTTCCGTGCCCCGGAGCGGCCGAGGCACCACTCAAGTGGACGTTCGCGCTGGGCGCTGGCACGCTACGCGCATGGCCACGAGCGCGATCATCATCATCGCGAAGCTCCTGTAGCCCCCATGCGCCGGGCTGCGGGAGCGGCCCGGTCGTATCCAGCCTCTCCCGTTCCGGCGTCCGGACCCGACGAGGAACGACCCGTGAACGAGGTGGCGATCTACGACACGACCCTCCGCGACGGCACGCAGCGCGAGGGCATCAACCTGACGGTGGACGACAAGCTGAAGGTCGCCCGCCGCATGGACGAGGTCGGCGTGCGCTTCATCGAGGGCGGCTGGCCCGGCGCGAACCCCAAGGACACGGAGTTCTTCCGCCGCGCCGCCGATGGTGAGCTCCAGCTCGGGTCCGCGACCCTCGTCGCGTTCGGCTCGACCCGGCGCGCCCGGAACGCGGTGGAGCACGATCCGAACCTCGCGGCGCTGCTCGAGGCCGCGACTCCGGTGGTCTGCATCGTCGGCAAGTCGTGGGGCTACCACGTCGACGAGGCGCTGGGGATCCCGCGTGAGCAGAACCTGGAGATGGTCGCGGAGTCGCTCTCGTTCCTCGCGGCCGAGGGGCGCCGGGTCTTCTTCGACGCCGAGCACTTCTTCGACGGCTACGCGCGGGACCGGGCCTACACGCGCGACGTGGCGGTGGCGGCCGCGGAGGCCGGGGCCGAGTGCGTCGTGCTCTGCGACACCAACGGGGGGACGATGCCCTGGGACGCGGCGTCGGCGGTCCTCGACATGGTCGCGACCCTCCCGTGCGAGGTGGGGGTGCACTTCCACGACGACGGTGGCTGCGCGGTGGCGAACTCGCTCCTCGCGGTGCAGGCCGGCGCGGTCCACGTGCAGGGCACCGCGAACGGGCTGGGCGAGCGCTGCGGGAACGCGAACCTCTTCACGCTCCTCGCCGACCTGCAGCTCAAGCGCGGGTTCGAGCTCGTGCCCCCCGAGCGGCTCGGGCAGCTCACCCACATCGCGCACGCGGTGGCGGAGCTCTGCAACCAGGCGCCGCCGTCGGTCCAGCCCTACGTCGGCTCCGGGGCGTTCGCGCACAAGGCCGGGCTGCACGCCTCGGCGCTCGCGAAGGCACCCGACATGTACCAGCACATCGCGCCGGAACTCGTCGGCAACGACCAGCGGCTCGTGGTGAGCGACCTCGCCGGTCGGGCGACGATCCTGCTGAAGGCGCGCGAGCTCGGCATCGAGCTCGGCGACGGCCAGGCCGCGACCGTCCTCGACGAGGTGAAGCGGAGGGAGCACGACGGCTGGAGCTACGACGCCGCCGACGCGTCCTTCGCGCTGCTGCTCCGACGCCTCACAGGGAAGCTCGAGGAGCCGTTCCGGCTCGAGCACTTCCGGGTGACCGTCGGGGGTGGCCTCCCGGGCGCCGCTGCCGAGGCGATCGTCGGCATCGAGATCAAGGGGGAGCGGCGTCTCGGCGCCGGGGAGGGCAACGGGCCGGTGGACGCGCTCGACCACGCCTTCCGCAACGCGGTGAACGGGACGTGGCCCGCGCTCGACCGGATCCACCTCGCCGACTACAAGGTGCGCATCCTCGAGTCCTCACACGGGACGGACGCGGTCACGCGAGTGCTCGTCACCGCGACCGACGGCGCGGAGTCCTGGGACACCGTCGGCGTCCACGCGAACATCGTCGAGGCCTCGTGGCTGGCGCTGGCCGACGCGTACATCCATGCGATCACGCGGCCGTGACCCATGGCTCGGATCGTCCGCTTCTCCCGCCCCGAGCGTCCCTCACCCGCCTACGGGGTCGTGGACGGGGACGCCGTCGAGCTCGTCGCCCCCCACCCGTTCGTGCCGCACCGACTCACCGGCGAGCGTCTCCCGATCGACGACGTCCGCCTCCTCGCGCCCGTCCTGCCGAGCAAGGTCGTCTGCGTCGGCCGCAACTACGTCGAGCACGCGGCGGAGCTCGGCAACGAGGTGCCAGCCGAGCCGCTGCTGTTCCTGAAGCCGTCGACCGCCGTCATCGGACCGTACGAGCCGATCCGGCTCCCCACCGATCTCGCCGCGGAGTTCCACCACGAGGCCGAGCTGGCGGTGATCATCGGGCGGCTCGTCTCGCAGGTCTCGCCCGAGGACGCACGCGCGGCCATCTACGGCTTCACCTGCGCGAACGACGTCACCGCCCGAGACCTCCAGCGCAGCGAGTCGCAGTGGACCCGGGCGAAGGGCTTCGACACGTTCTGCCCCCTCGGCCCCGCGATCGCGACCGACATCGACCCGTCCCAGGTACGGGTGCGCTGCCTCGTGGACGGCGAGGTCCGCCAGGACGGCACAACCGCGGACCTCGTCTTCGACGTCCCGTCGCTCGTCTCGTACGTGTCGCAGGTGATGACACTGCTGCCAGGGGACGTCGTGCTGACCGGCACCCCGGCCGGAGTCGGGCCGATCAGCCCCGGTGAGACCGTCCGCGTCGAGGTCGAAGGCGTCGGCGTCCTCGAGAACCCGGTCGAGGACAGGGCGCAGCGCTGACGTCCGTGCCGGTCGTGTAGCGTCGAGGGCGCGCTCGCGACGACGGAGGCCAGCGTGGGCAACGGCAACGTCTACAAGAAGATCCAGCTCGTCGGGACGAGCACGGACGGGGTCGACGACGCCGTCCGTCAGGCGATCCGCCGCGCCTCGGAGACGATGCGCAACCTCGACTGGTTCGAGGTCAAGGAGATCCGAGGCTGGATCCAGGACAGTGAGGCGCAGCACTTCCAGGTCGTCCTCGACGTCGGATTCCGGCTCGACCCCGGCAATGACGCCACCGAGTAGGGGATGGAGCCCCCCGACACCGTCGAGAACGTGCTCGCCGCCAGGTACGCGAGCACGGAGATGCGCGCCCTCTGGTCCGTCCGCGGACGCATCATCGAGGAACGACGGCTGTGGATCGCCATCCTCCGTGCGCAGCGTGACCTCGGCGTCGACGTGCCGGATGGCGTCATCGAGGACTACGAGGCAGTCGTCGAGCAGGTCGACCTCGCCGCGATCGAGAAGCGCGAGCGACGGACCCGCCACGACGTGAAGGCCCGGGTCGAGGAGTTCTCGGCACTCGCCGGCCACGAGCACATCCACAAGGGCATGACGTCGCGGGACCTCACCGAGAACGTCGAGCAGCTCCTCGTCCGGCGGTCGCTGGAGCTCGTTCGGGACCGGAGCCTCGCCGCGCTCGCGCGGCTCGCCGAGCGGGCGGCCGAGCACGAGACGACGGTCGTGGCCGGACGCACCCACAACGTCCCCGCGCAGGCGACCACCGTCGGCAAGCGCTTCGCGTCCGCCGGTCAGGAGCTCCTCTCGGCGGTGCGGCGCGTGGAGGACCTCCTCCACCG
>JBOHEE010000076.1:0-5820 GCA_050700895.1 Nitriliruptorales bacterium
GCATGGCGCGGCCACGACGACCTCGAGGGCAACGCGCGCTACTTCGGCTGGCGTGACGACGACCTCGCCGCCTCGTGGGAGCGGCTCAACGCGCGCGGTTGGTTCTCCGACCGCGAGCTCACCGACGAGGGCCGGGAGACGCGGGTCGAGATCGAGACGCAGACGAACGTCCTGGCGAGCCAGCCCTGGGCGGCGGTCTCCGAGGACGACCGGCAGAGGACCGTCGAGTTCCTCGTGGAGGCGGGCGAGACCGTCAGAGGCCAGTCGTAGTGCCGGTGGCGGTGCGAAGCCGCAGCCGCCCCGCCCGCTCCGAGGTCACCGCGGACGCCACCGCGAGGATGAGCACCTGCATGAGAACGATCGCGGGCCCGGATGCGATGTCGAGGTACCAGGACAGGTAGAGGCCGACCGCGGCCGACACCGAGCCGATGACCGCCGCGAGCGGCAACATCCGCTCGAAGCGGGCCGTGAGCACACGCGCGGCCGCCGGCGGGATGACGACCGCCGCCGCGACGAGCAGCACCCCGAGGACCCGCATCGACGCGACGACCCCGGCGGTGAGCAGCAGCGCGAAGACCGCCTCGTACCGGGCCGTGCGTACGCCGTGCACGACCGCCACCTCGCGGTCGAACACCACGAACAGCAGCGGCCGGTAGCGGGTCACCACGACGACGGCCACGACGACGGCCACGACCCCGGCGAGAACGAGGTCGACGCCGTCGACGCCGAGCATGCTGCCGAACAAGAAGCTGTCGAGGTTCCGTTCCCAGCGACCAGCCGCGGTGATGACCGCGATGCCGAGGGCGAACGACGCCGTGGTCACGATCCCGATCGCGGTGTCGGCGTACAGGCCCCGCCGTCGCGCGACCCGCTCGATGAGGATGGCGGACGCGAACGCCCACACCCCCGCCCCGAGGAGCAGGTTCATCCCGAGCGCCCCGGCGACCGCGGCTCCGCCGATGACCGCATGGGAGAGCCCGTGGGCGATGTAGCTCATCCGCCGGACGACGACGTAGCAGCCGAGCGCGCCGAGCAGGCCGCCGGAGACGACCGCCGCCACGAGCGCGCGGCCGAAGAAGCCGTAGGCGAACGGGTCGAGGAGCAGGCTCATGATCTGGCGACTGCCGCTGTCGCTGCTCGAGTCGCGTTCATGGCCCCTCCTCCCCCGCCGTCGCCAGCAGGTCGGGTCCCGGGGTCTCGACCTCGTGGTCCTGCGGATCGTGGTGGCCGCCCGGCGTCAACACGTGCGTCGGGTCGACGACGAACACCATCCCGTTCTCCTCGATGACGTTCACCTCCGCCCCGTAGGTCGCGCGGATGACGTCCGGTCGGAACACGACCTTGGGCGGGCCGTCGGCCACGACCCGGTTCGCGAGGCAGACGACGCGCGGCAGGTGCGCCGCCACGAAGTTCAGGTCGTGGGTCGTCAGCATGATCGTGATGCCCTCGCCGTGGAGCTCGCCGAGCAGGTGGAGGACGTCGTGGCGGGTCTTCAGGTCGACGCCCGACGTCGGCTCGTCGAGAAGGAGGAGGTCCGGACGGCGGACGAGTGCGCGCGCGAGCAGGGTTCGCTGGACCTCGCCGCCCGACAGGTCGCCGACCGCGCGGTCGAGGAGGTGGCCGATCTGGAGCCGTCCGAGCAGGTCGTCGACGCGGTCGCGGTCCCGCCGCGTCGACCAGGGAAGGGGGTTCCCCGCCCCCCCGAGCCCCTGGAGGACGATCTCGCGCACGCTGACCGGGAACGTGAGGTCGATGGTGTCGAGCTGCGGGACGTAGCCGAGTCGGCGGCCGGGACGGCCGGCGCGGACCGCCTCCCCGAACACGCGGACCTCCCCGTTCGTCGCGCAGCGGCCGGTGAGCGCGCGGATGAGCGTCGTCTTGCCGGAGCCTGACGGCCCGACCGCGCCGACGAACTCGCCCGCGTCGACGCGGAGCCGCTCGACCGCGAGCGCGACGTGACCCCGGTAGCCGAGCTCGGCTGTCTGGATCTCGACCGCGGGCGTGGTCACGAGCCCGGTCCCGCATCGAACGCCGTCACCGCCGAGGGGTCGCCACCGAGGGCGGAGACCATCGTCGCGACGTTCTCGGTCATCATCCCGATGTAGCTGTGGTCGGGATCGCCGGGTTCGCCGGGGAGGTCGTCGTCGCGGAGCTGGTCCACGTACTGCGCCCCCGTCTCCTCGGCGATGCGGGCGAGCACGTCGGAGCTGAACACCTCGGAGCCGAAGATCGCCGGCACGCCTGCCTCCCGGACCTGGTCGACGATGCGCCGGACGTCGGCGGCCGAGGGCTCGGAGAAGTCCGCCGGCTGGACCGCGGCGAGGACCTCGAGTCCGTAGCGGTGGGCGAAGTACGGCCACGAGTCGTGGTAGGTCACGAGCTTGCGATGCTCGGACGGGACCGTCTCCCAAGCCGCCGCGACGGCGAGGTCGAGCTCCTCGAGCCTCGCCGCAAAGGCCTCGTAGCGGGCCCGGTGCTCGTCCGCGTGCACCGGGTCGAGCTCGACCACCGCGTCGAGGACGTGGGACGCGTAGTCGCGGGCAAGGAGCGGGTCGGTCCAGAGATGGGGGTTCGGGCGCCCCTCGCGCTCGGGGAACGAGAAGTCGAACACCCACTCGTCACGCGTGATCGTGCGGTTCGCCAGCGTCAGGATCTCCGCGCCGGCCGGCAGGTTCGCCTCCGCGAGCTCGATCGCCGGCTGTTCGAGGAAGAGCCCGTTCGCGATGAACAGCTCCGCGTCGGAGAGGATCCGTGCCGCGGACGGCGGCGGGTCGTAGGTGTGGCTGTCCGCTCCCTCCGGGACGAGCCCGACGACGTCGAACCGCTCCCCCACGACCTGGAGCACGATGTCGGTGATGGGCGAGACCGTCGTGACGATCGTCCGCTCCCTCTCGCCTGCGGCGTCGGTCGCGCACGCGGACGCGACGAGGCCGAACGCCGACAGACCGGCGAGACCGGCCCTCAGACGAGCCTGGTGGTCCACGGCGGCACCTTTTGCGAACCCTTCGCAGTAAGGCTAGCGCATCGCGGGGGGTTCGGGGGCCTCAAGGAGTGGCGCGCAGCCAGCAACTCTCCCGGGGCTGCGCGGAACGCAGGCCCCCGACCTACCTGGCGCAGCGGGCGCAGCAGCCGGTCACGATGAGCTCGACGGAACGCGCCTCGAACCCGTGCTCGGCGGCCAGGTGGCCACGGACCTGGTCGACGAGATCGCCCGCGTGATGGGTCACCTCGCCACAGTTCTCGCAGACGAGGTGGAAGTGCTCGTCGGGATGCGCGACCTCCCATCGCGCCGCATCCCCCTCCCCGACGCGTGTCTCGCGCACGAGGTCGAGGTCGGCGAGCAGGGCGAGGCTGCGGTAGATCGAGGCGAGGTTCACGCCCGGCGACCGCTCCTCCACCGCGGCGGCGACCTGCTCCGCGGTGAGGTGGCCCTCGGCCTCCAGGAGGACCCGCCAGACCGCCTGGCGGGGACGGGTCAGGCGATACCCGTGCTCCCGGAGAGTCTCGGCGACCTCGGCATCCCTGGCCATGAGAGCCGAGCCTATCCAGCAGCGATCGTGAAGGGTTCAGGCGAGATATCGCCCAGGTGCTTCACGGTCGCGCGGGGAGGATCAGCCGACGGCGTCGCGCTCGGAGACGACCCGACGGATCTCCGCGGCCATCGCGTCCCAGGGCTCGCCCTTCAGGCACCAGCCGTGGGCGCCCTTCTCCATCGCGGCCTCGCGGGACTCGGCGTACGCCGAGTACATGACGATGCGGCTCTCCGGCGACGCGTCGAGGATGCCGGGGATCGCCTCGATGCCGTCCATCTCGGGCATCATGATGTCGAGGATGACGACGTCGGGCCTGTACTCGCCCGCGACCTCGACGGCCTCCAGCCCGTTCGCGGCCTCGCCGACGACCCGGAGTCCCGTGTCCCGCCGAGCCAGGGCGGCGAGGAGCGTCCGGATGCCGGAGTTGTCATCGACGATCAGCAGCGTGATCGGCGTCGACGATGCCGCCAAGTCTCGTCCCTCCCTCACCGGACGTGATAGGCCACGGTCGGCCACGGTGCGCGGCACGCTAGTGCCCCGGCCTGTGACCGTCGACGGGTCCCTCGAACTCGCTCAGTCCCGTTTGTGATGCCCCGGGGGTTCCCTGCCGGGGCGCGCTCACGTTAGCGCGAACGTTGTCCCTGCGCGATCTCGTTCGCGGCGGTTGGCCCGCCGGTGCCGGAGACCCACCGTGGCCGCAGGCTGCGCGCAGCTCGCGCCTCGTCGAGGCGGCCGACCGGGGTCGTGGTCGGTGCTGCCGTCACCAGCTCGGGCCGCTCGCGCGCGTCGTCGACTGCGGCACGCATCGCGGCCGCGAACTCCTCCAGGGTCTCCGGCGTCTCGGTCTCGGTCGGTTCGACCATGAAACAGTTCGGGACGATCAGCGGGAACGAGACCGTCGACGGGTGGAAGCCGAGGTCGATGAGCCGCTTCGCGAGGTCCATGTTGCGGACGTCACCTGGGAGGTCGTCCGGCGGCACCACCACGAACTCGTGCATCGGCTGCGGATCGAACGCCAGCGGGTAGACGTCGCTGACGAGGTGCGCGAGGTAGTTCGCGTTCAGGACCGCGAGTTCGGCGACGCGGCGCAGCCCCTCACCACCGTGGGCGACGAGGTAGGCGAGCGCCCGGACCATGATCCCGACGTTGCCGTGCCAGCCGTGAACGCGGCCGAGCGAGCGGGACGGGGACCTCCAGGCGAACGTGCCGTCGTCGTCGCGCGCGACCGTCGGGCCGGGGAGGAAGTCCGCGAGCCGCTCCGACACGCCGACCGGCCCTCCGCCGGGGCCCCCGCCGCCGTGCGGGGTCGCGAACGTCTTGTGGACGTTGAGGTGGACGATGTCGAAACCCATGTCGCCCGGGCGGACGCGCCCGAGGATCGCGTTGAAGTTCGCGCCGTCGTAGTAGAGGAGCGCACCCACGCCATGCAGCAGCTCCGCGATACGGCCGATGTTCTCCTCGAAGAGCCCGAGCGTGTTCGGGTTCGTGAGCATGAGGCCCGCGACCTGGTCGTCGACGAGCTCGGCGAGAGCGTCGACGTCGACGAGGCCGCGGTCGCTCGAGGGGACCGTGACGGCCTCGTAGCCCCCGAGGGTCACCGACGCCGGGTTCGTCCCGTGCGCGGAGTCGGGGATGATGACCTTGCGCCTCGGGTCCCCCTGGGACTCGTGGTAGGCGCGCATGATCATGAGGCCGACGAGCTCGCCCTGCGCGCCGGCCGACGGCTGCAGCGTCGCCGCCGCCATCCCCGTGAGCTGACAGACCCAGCGCTCGACCTCGTGGAGGACCTCGAGCGTCCCCTGCGCGAACCGCTCCGGCGTCGCGGGATGGAGGCGCGTGAAGCCCGGCAGTGCGGCGACGCGCTCGGCGACCTTCGGGTTGTACTTCATCGTGCACGACCCGAGCGGGTAGCAGCCGAGGTCGATGCCGTGGTTGCGCTGCGAGAGTCGCGTGTAGTGCTTCACGAGCTCGCGCTCGTTCACCTCTGGCAGGGTGGGGGGCGCGTCCGCGAGCTCGACGCCGGGGAGGAGGTCCGCGACCGGCCGCTCGTCGATGTCGAGCGCCGGCAGCGTGCTCGCCCGTCGTCCCGGTGCGGAACGCTCGAAGACGAGCGGCTCCTCCTCGTTCCGTTCGCCGAGGAGCAGCGTCATGCCGCCACCTCCTTCACCGCTCGGGTGAGCGCGAGGGCGAGTCCCTCCGCCTCCTCCCGCGTGCGCCGCTCCGTCGCGGCGACGAGGATCCCCCCTGCCGCCGGCCCGTCACGAACGACCGGGCCGACGAGGTAGCC
>JBOHEE010000077.1:0-3216 GCA_050700895.1 Nitriliruptorales bacterium
TAGCAGCGCCACGCAAGCGAGTCCGCAACGCCGCCAGGGGCGATCTGGACCGGCCGGACGTGCGCCAGAGTCGGGCACCAGCCTCCTAGCGTCGGCGTCCCTCGACCGCGGAGGCGCGATGGCGTTCGTTCACCGGGTCCGGGTGCTGTACTCGGACGTGGACATGCAGGGCGTCGTCTTCAACGGCCGCTGGCTGTACTTCTTCGACGACGCGATGACCCAGTTCATGGGGTCACTCGGCTACGACCCGACGAAGCTGTTCGCCGAGGACTTCGACGTCATGCTCGTCCACGCCGAGGTCGACTGGCGGGCGGCGGTGGGGTTCAACGACGTCGTCGACATCGAGGTGACGACGGCGCGGATCGGCAACTCGTCGTTCGACCTGCGCTTCGACGCCCGCGTGCGCGGAGAGTCCGCCTGCGAGGCGACGATCACCTACGTGTCGATCGCCCCGCCCGAGCACCGCCCCCACACGATCCCCGACGAGGTCCGCGCGAAGCTCGAGGGCGCCGCGTCGTGAGCGTCTCGGCGCCTAGTCGCCGCCCTCGTACTTGAACGACACGTGGACCTTCGCGCGATAGGCGGTGACGTTGCCATCCTCGATGGTCATGTCCAGCTCGACGACCTCGGCGACCCGCAGATCGCGAAGGCTCTGGCTCGCGCGTTCGACCGCGGCGGCCGCGGCCCGCTCCCAGGAGTCCGGGCTCGTGCCGATCAGCTCGACGACCTTGTAGACCTGCTCTGCCACGACGGATCCTCTCTCTTCGGACGCGCACACTCCTAGCACGCTGCCCGAGCCGGTCGCCCGTCCGTCCGCCCCGACTCCCGTGTCAAGCCGTGTCAAGCCCGACGTCCGACCTACCCTGGTCGACCTACCCTGGTCCTGTGAGCATCTGGTTCCACCCCCCGGAACTGGATGCTCACACCACGCGATCTAGTGGCGGCGGGACTCCGGGGCGAGCCAGGGCTCGTCGAGGCCGCGGTCCGCCCACGCGATCGTCTCGCCGGGCGGCACGATCTCGTCGATCGCGTCGAGGACATCCGAACCGAGCGTCACGTCGGCGCCCCCGAGGAGGTCGTCGAGCTGCTCCGGCGTGCGCGGGCCGATGATCGCCGACGTGATCGCCGGGTGGGCGCGGACGAACGCCGTCGCGAGGTGGGTGAGCGACAGGCCCGCCTCCTCGGCGATCGGGACGAGCCGCTCGACCGCCTCGAGCTTGCGCTGGTTCTCCGGGAGGTCGAGATCGAAGCGCGCGCGGATGTGCTCGGAGATCTCGGGCCGGTCGAAGCGCGCCTTGCGGCTGTCCTCGGGCACCTCCCCGCCGCGGTAGCGGCCCGCGAGCCAACCCCCGGCAAGCGGGCTCCAGGCGATCGCCCCCATGCCGTGCCGCTCGAGGACGGGGAACACCTCCCGCTCGGCGTGGCGGACGAAGATCGAGTACGGCGGCTGCTCGCAGACGAACCGCTCGAGTCCACGCCGGTCCGAGACCCGCTGCGACTCGACGATGTGCCAGCCGGGGAACGTCGAGCACCCGAGGTAGCGCACCTTCCCCTCGCGCACGAGGTCGGTCAGCGCCCCGAGTGTCTCCTCGAGATCCATAGAGAGGTCGGGGCGGTGGATCTGGTAGAGGTCGATGTGGTCCGTGCCGAGGCGCCGCAGGCTGTGCTCGACCTCGCGCTGGATCCAGAGCCGCGAGTTGCCGCGCTCGTTCGGACCCTTGCCCATCGGGCCGTGCACCTTCGTGGCGAGGACGACCTCGTCACGGCGGTCCGCCAGTGCCCTGCCGACGACCTCTTCGGAGCGGCCGCCGGAGTAGACGTCCGCTGTGTCGATGAAGTTGATGCCTGCGTCGATGGCGCGGTGGATCATCCGGACGCAGGTGTCGTCGTCCTCGCTGCCCCACTCGCCGAACATCATCGCGCCGAGGCACAGGCTGCTCACACGGACGCCGGTGCGTCCGAGAACCCGGTACTCCATGCGCTCCCACCTTCCGCTCGGTCGCTCCAACCGTAGACTGGACCGTGAAGGAGGAGGTGGTCGTCTGAGCGCCACCGTTCTCGCGGACGTCACCGCGACCGAGGATCGGCTGCGCCGGTTCCTGGAAGGCCTTCCCGGCGTCGACCAGGTCGGCGCCGAGGAGCGTGCCGCCATGCTCGCGACCCGCTCGATCAAGCGCGACTCGAAGGTCTGGGCGCTCGAGCAGGCGATCGCGATGACCGACCTCACCACGCTCGAGGGCATGGACACCCCCGGCAAGGTCCGCGCGATGTGCGCGAAGGCGGTCCGCCCCGACCCCTCCGACCCGACCGTCCCCTCGGTCGCGGCGGTCTGCGTCTATCCGGACCTCGTGGCCCTCGCGGCCGAGGCGGTGCGCGGCAGCGGGGTCGGCGTCGCGTCGGTCGCGACCGCCTTCCCGACGGGCCGCGCCCCGCTCGACGTGAAGCTCGCCGACGTGAAGGCAGCGGTCGCCGACGGTGCGACCGAGGTCGACATGGTCATCGATCGTGGCGCGTTCCTCGCCGGCAACTACGGCAAGGTCTTCGACGAGATCGTCGCGACCAAGCAGGCCTGCGGCGACGCCCACCTGAAGGTCATCCTCGAGACCGGCGAGCTCGCGACCGTCGACAACGTCCGCCGCGCCTCGTGGCTCGCGCTCCTCGCCGGCGGGGACTTCATCAAGACCTCGACCGGCAAGGTCAGCCCCGCCGCGACCCGACCGGTCACCCTGGTGATGCTCGAGGCGGTCCGCGACTTCCACGCGCAGACCGGCGAGTTCCGCGGCGTGAAGGCGGCCGGCGGGATCAAGGTCGCCAAGGAGGCGATCCGCTACCTCGTCCTCGTCAAGGAGACCGCCGGCGACGAGTGGCTCACCCCCGACCTCTTCCGCATCGGCGCGTCGAGCCTCCTCAACGACCTCCTCATGCAGCGCCAGAAGCAGCGCACCGGCCGCTACGCCGGTCCCGACTACTTCACGATCGACTAGGAGGGTGGTGTTCACCGTGGTGTGCGGCCGGGCGAGGACAGAGCGTCATCTGGCAAGGCGCGGCGAGTGCCGCGCAGCAGCGCTGCGCAAGCGGGTCCGCAACGCCGCCAGAGGCGATCTGGACCGGCCAGACGCGCGCCAAACGTGGACACCAGCCTCCTTTGGGAGGAACTAATGCCGAGCTGGGAGTACGCCTCCGCCCCCGAGTCGCGGGAGATCGTCGACCTGCGGA